>JASMMN010000169.1 GCA_030748155.1 Phycisphaerales bacterium | reverse complement strand
CTCGTTGATCTCCGCAATACGGGAGGTCAGCAGCGCGATCTGCACTTCAGGCGAGCCGGTATCGGCATCCTCGCGGCGATAATCGCCAATGATCTGTGTCTTTTGATTGACTGTGAGGGCCATGAACGGTCCTGTTCAAAGCACCGCGGGCACCACGCCTGCGGAGAATCGGGCAGTCTACAGTTACCCCGTCCCGGATGCCAGCCTCAAGGCGGCGAGAGACCCGATAACCCGCATTGACGACCCCGATAAGGCTGTTTGCCGCGTAGTGTTCAAGACAGGCTGGCGATCCAATCACCGATCCGGGTACAGCCATCTTCGATGGCCTGATCGCTCAGGGCAAACGAGAGCCTGACGTGGTTGGGGCCGCAGCCGAGGAAATCATCGCCGGGAACGACCGCGGCGCCGGTTTCTTCGAGAAGCGCTTCGGCGAACGTGCCGGCATTCTCGATCTCGACGCCACCCGGGCTGGTGCGGCCGAAGGCGGTGGAGATATCTGGAAACACGTAGAACGCTCCCATCGGCGGCGGGCACGTGACACCGGGCCAGGTGCTGAGCAGTTCGTACATGAGCGCCGCCCGTCGCTCGAACGCCGCTCGCATATCAGCAACCTCCTGCTGACAGGACTCGAGCGCCGTCACCAACGCTGGAAGCAGGAAACCCGTCACAGACGATGTCATCTGGCTCTGCAACTTCGCCATCGCCTTGACGATGGCTCCCCCACTTCCCGGGGCAGCGGCGTAGCCGACCCGCCAACCAGTCGCGGCGAACGCCTTGCTGAGACCGTTGACCGTGATCGTGCGATCCTTCATGGAATCGAGAGATCCAGGTGAGAGGTGTGTTCGACCGCCGTAGATCAACCGATCGTAGATCTCATCGCTGATCAACGTGACATGCTCGTACTTGGTCAGCACATCACAAATGCCACGGATCGTTTCCGGGTCGTACATCGTTCCGCACGGATTGCTTGGGCTGTTCAAGACCACAACACGCGTCCGCGACGTGATCGCCGCCTCGAACTGCTCGGGCGTCGCGAGAAACTGGGACTCGGCCGTGGTGGGAATCTCTACGAAGGTTCCACCGGCAAGTTCGGTCATCGGTCTGTAGGACACCCACGCCGGTGTTGGCATGAGAAGTTCGTCGCCTGGATTGATCATCGCCTGCAGCGCCAGGTACAGACTGAACTTACCTCCGTTGGAAATAATGACGTGCTCGGGTTTGCAGTCGATTCCATTCTCACGTTGCAACTTCGCTGCGACGGCCGCCCTCGCCTCGGGTGTTCCTGGTACCGGCACGTACTTGGTCATGCCTGAACGAAGCGCCGCGATCGCCGCTTCACTGATGGGATCGGGTGTCGTGAAGTCGGGCTCGCCGGCGCCGAATCCAATGACATCGCGCCCCTCGGCCTTCATCGCTCGAACACGGGCCGTGATGGCGAGCGTGGAGGACGGTGCGATGGCGGCGGCTCGGTGCGATATGGGATCGTGGCAGGTCTGTGTCATGTCGATGGCTCGTTGTTGAGGGTGAAACTCGGTAGAGGATACCGCTCCCCATACCGATACCCATATTCCGTGGTTCGTTACCCTACACCCCAATGCACTACGACGCCCACCAACCTGTCATCGATGACCTTGAGGCGCGGATCTTGACCATTCGCGACTCCCTTTGACTATGACGCCAAGGTCCAGCGGCGAGAAGATCTGCAGACGAGCATGAATGAGGCCGACTTCTGGAACGACCAGAAGGCGGCTCAGGGCATCATTGCCGAGTACAAACTCCTGAAGGCTCAAACCGAGGGGCTTGAGACCATCATCGAGGGCTTCGAGGATGCGGTGGTCGGCTACGAACTGGCCAAGGAGGGTGGGGATCAAGAGTTGCTCGGCGAATCGGATGAAAGCCTGTACCAACTGACCAGGCAAATGGAGCGAGTCGAGTTACAGTCGCTGCTGAGTGGCCCGAACGACCATCGCAACTGCTTCGTTGCCATTCAGGCCGGGGACGGCGGCAATGACGCCGATGACTGGGCCACCATGCTTGACCGGATGTACACCAACTGGTGGGACAAACAGGGATGGAAGCACGAACAGATCAGCGTGGTGCACGGTTCCGAGGTTGGCATCTCCAGCGTGAGTTATCTGGTGAAGGGGCCGCTGGCCTACGGCTACATGTCGTGTGAGCGAGGCACGCACCGGCTTGCCCGCGTCAGCCCGTTCAACTCGCAGGGAAAGCGGCAGACATCATTCTGCACGGTCGATGTCACACCTGAATTCGATGAGGAAGACGTCGAAATCGACGATAACGACATCGAGTTCACCACGTTCGCGCGTTCATCCGGACCGGGCGGTCAAAACGTGAACAAGGTCGCCTCCGCCGTTCGTATCGTGCATAAACCGACCGGCATCATGGTTGTCAGTTCCACGCACAAGGCGCAGCTTCAGAACCGCAAACAGGCCATGCGGATTTTGCAGGCCAAACTCGACCAACTCGAGGAAGAACGCCGTCAAGCCGAACTCGACGCAGCCACCGGCGGCAAGGTCGACCGTGGCTGGGGCTCACAGATCCGCTCATACGTGATCTACGACAACCGCGTGAAGGATCACCGCACCAGCCATGAGGTCGGCAATCCGCAGACCGTCCTCGACGGCGATCTCGATGGGTTCATCGACGCCGAACTCAAACGTCGCCGCGCCGAGCGGGGCTGATCGGCCCGTCGGCCCCAGAGACATTCCCGCCACTGAGTATGAGGCCGATCCGGCTGCCCTGTGGGAACGGGCAGTCGCTCGATAAGACCGCCGCAAGCACTGTGGCGGCACTCGGCTCGGCTACACACTTGGCTCGCTCCCACAGAAGACCCATCGCGGCGAGGACCTGCCTATCGGTTACCCGCTGAATGGTCTCGAGGTGCGTCTTCAGAATGGACCAGGTCAGATCGCTCAAACTGGTCAACAGACCGTCGCACACCGTGTCGGGGTTCTCCTGTGGAACGAGCACCCCGGACTCAAGCGATCGTGCCGCGTCGTCGGCGCCGGTGGGTTCGACGCCAATCAGACGGATTCCCGGATGCATGGCGGCACCCGCCAAGCAGGTACCTGACATCAGACCGCCCCCGCCGATCGGCGCAATGATGCCGTCGAGATCATCGACCTCATCGATCAACTCGACCGCGGCGGTGGCCTGACCGGCAATGATGCGTGGGTCATCGTAGGGGTGCACGAAGGCTGCACCGGTATCCTTCATGACCTTGGCTGCCGTCGACTCTCTGGCCTGCAGTGTCGGCTCGCAGTCAATGATCGTCGCGCCATAGCCGATTACCGCATCTCGTTTCACCTCCGGCGCGCTCGTAGGCATCACGATCCACGCCGGAATGCCCCGCTCCCGCGCCGCGCGGGCGAGCGCCTGCGCGTGGTTGCCACTTGAGTGGGTGCAAACACCGTGGCTGAATTCATCCTCCGGAAGAGACTGCACCACATTGCTCGCGCCGCGAAACTTGAAGGCACCGACCCTTTGAAGGTTCTCACACTTGAAGAACAACCGCCGACCGCTCATCGCATCGAGCGTGGCACAGGTCATCACCGGAGTTCGGTGAATGAAGGGGCGAATCCGATCATGCGCCGCCCGGATATCGTCCATGGACGGTACCTGCGTCATCAGGCCTCGCCAAACACCCGACGAATCGCCAGTACCGTCGCGGCATCGGCCGGGGAAGCATCTGCTGCTGCTGAGAGTTCCAGTACCTGCCGCACATTGTCGGCCACCATCTCGCGGGTCGCCTGCTTGGCTTCCTCGACCTTCGCGCCGGTCTTTGCGTTCTCGTCGTCACTGACGTCGCTAGTCAATTCGACATAGGCGGAGATGGCGCCACCGGGGTTGGCGATGAAATCCGGAATGACGTCGATGCCTCGCTCGTGCAGCGCCACCCGCGCCGCGGCGGTACATGGGTTGTTGGCACCCTCGACGACGTACTTGGCGTACAGCCGAGGAACGTTGTGGGTATCGATCACGTCCTGCACTGCACACGGGAACAGCAGTGGCTCATCACCGTACAACACGGCATCGAGCGGCAGACACTCATGTCCGTCCCGTTCGAGATGTTCCCTGACGGCCATGAAGTCCATGACTTCCACATCGTCGAGCACCGCGTCGCAGAGTGGCTCCCTGAGCCTCCACGTACCGCCGATTTGTGGATCGCTGATGGTGGTCACCACGCCACCGAGTTGTGTGTAATACCGCGCGACCGCAGCCCCCATGGCGCCGAGTCCCTGCACGGCGGCGGCGGTGGAACCGATGTCTGCACCACGATCCTCCAGCAATGTCGCGCCTGCGACCGCCACACCAAGCCCGGCGATGCCCTCGTGGTCGTAGTCGGTACCCCCCATCGCAACGGGTTTGCCGGTAAACCCTCTGGTCGAGTCGAGTTCATCGCACGCCCACATGCAGTGAATCGGGTCGCCGCCGAGGTCGTAGCCCAAACCGCCCCACGGGCCACCGTTCTCGTGCAGGAGTGGCGCGACCAGTCTGACGAATCGGCGGTATGTCTCCTCGAAGTTCTCCGCGTGTGGATCGGCCCGAAGCCCGGACTTGGCACCGCCGAGTTTCAGTCCTGCCGCCGCATTCTTGAGCGACTGCGTCCGCGCGAGCCGGCCAACTTCGTCAATCGTCACCGTCGGCGTGATACGAGTGCCGCCCTTGCCGATCCGGCCAAGAGGGCCACCTATGGCATTGAGCGTGGTCCAGACAACGACGTAGCCTTCAACACCATGCTCCGGATCACGCGCCGTGAGCCAAAGTTCCGGTTTGAGCGCATCAAACCTGGCCTGCAGGTAATGCAATTCGTTGAGAAACTCCATCACGTCGCCCACTTTCAACTCCCCTGAGCGTGCAGCGAAACTGCCCATGCGGGCAGGATGTTGCGAAGAACGAACGTGCGGCGGTGCCTCATCGGTGCCGAGAGTTGCTGTAGGAACAGGCGGTGCGATTTGGCATGCTTCCGCCATGGGCCGGGCACCAAGCACCGAAGCGATGGGAATCCCGCGTACTCGAAAAAAGTAAGCGTGCCGCCCGGCGAGAGAAGGTCGGCGAGTTGTCGCAGAATCCGCCGGGCGACGTCGGGTGGAAAGGAGTTGAACGGCAAGCCACACACGATCGTTGTGTAGGACTCCTTCAGATTCGCATCTTCAATGCATCCTTCGATCACCCTGACTGATCGATCTCCATTTTGATCGGACCACGGACCGACAACTTTGTTTCGCAGCTTCTGACAGAAAACTGGGTTGAGTTCAACGATATCGGCTGAACCGCCGGGCCCAAGTCGACTGAGGATGCTTCCTGTGAAGGCGCCGGTTCCAGCCCCAACCTCCAGAACACGATCGGTGTGACCGCTGCCGCCAATCGTTGCAGTCATCGCCCGGGCCAGATAACGCCCGGACGCGACGATGGCACCAACTTCCTTGTGGTTCCGGAGAGCTTCAATCAGAAAGCGAGCCACGTCAGAGGATGTCCGCAGTTCAGACCGCGGCCTTGCACGAAGTGGTCGCCGCCTCGGATTGGGCGACGAGCGCGTCGAACGTAACCGGGTCTTCAATGGCGATCTGACTGAGCATCTTGCGGTTGAGCGCGATGCCCGCCTGCGACAGGCCATTCATGAAGCGGCTGTAGCGGGTGCTTCGCATTCGACAAGCGGCTGAAATGCGGGTGATCCACAAACGACGGAAGTCGCGGCGGCGATTACGGCGATCACGGTAGGCATACTGCCCGGCGCGAAGCAGCGCAACCTTGGCCTGCTGTTTGTGACGGTGCTTGGTGCCCCAGTAGCCCCGGGCGGCGCGAAGAATGCGCTTTCTGGCCTTGACGGTGGCCGAACCTTTGCGAACGCGTGGCATGTCTCATACTCCTCGCCCGAGTCGGGGGGTCGGGTCATCCGACCGCTTCACCCGATATCGGATCGGTGTTTCACTGAATCAGGATTCGTCGGCGTCCTTGCCTCTGGACACGCCGGTATCTGCCGCAACAATCCGGCGGTGCAACATCCCGGCAGCCCGCTTGACATCGGACGCGTGGGCGTATTTGGCCTTTCGATAAGAACGCATCAAGTCGCCGGACTTGTGGCTTCGCAGATGCCGACCGAAGGCTGGTTTGGACTTCACACGACCGGACTTGGTAATCCGGATCCGCTTGAGGAGTCCCTTGTTGGGCTTGTTTTTGGGCATCGATCGGCTCCTGAGATCTGTGCCCCTCCGCGAGGGGCGAGCCGCGCAGTCTACGGCACCAGTGGGGCCGGAGCAAGGCAGTCTCAATGAGCGAGGAAGATCTCAATCGGGGCGGGTCCAGGACTTGGCTCGATCGCCCAGATGCAGTCGCCCTCGCAGGCGGCATCATCCAAGTCCTCTGTATGACCATCAGAGAAAAGAACACTCGGCCGCGTGATCAGGCGGGCGTGTATGGGACTGCCCCGCATGGCCGCTTCATAGGTCTTGCCCGCGAGCAGACCCGTCAACACCGGGTTCCGGTCGCCGATGAGTATCACCTTGGCATGATCGAGATGGGGTGTTTGAGCACGGGAGAGGGTCGCATACGAGAAGCCGTGGCGACCCGCTGAGGGCCTGCGAGGATTCCTCAGGAAGGTTGACTTGCAGTAACCCTGATCCGCAACACGCTGCATGTCGAGCAGTTGAGCGTCGCGGCCACCGAAGAGTCTGGCCACCGGTCCAGAGGCAGCGGTCAGTGGTCTGTCGCCGTCGTTGGCATCTTGAAATCCGGACATCCCAGCGTGCAATTCGCTGAGGTTTCGGTGAGTTCTGGCGAAATCGGCCCCCGATCGGGCGGTAGTGCCAAACGACCAGATCGCCGCAGTCGCCATGGCCAGCACGGCCGCGACGGCAAGAGCCTCGGCGATGCGGAAGCGAAGGCCTCGCCCGAGCATGACCGGCTGATTGTCCAGACTCATGCGGTCGCTGCGATCGTCTTCGGCGCGGCGGATGCGAGCCATCGTGGCATCAATAAGCGTCTGCTCTTCGTCCTCACTCAGTGGTTTGACCGGGTAGGAATCGAGCAGTGAGAACAGGTCTACGAGCGCTTCGCCGCGAGTTCGTTCGTCGCCCTCGAGTGCTGGTACACGCTCGGCATCGAACCCGTCGGCCGCAATGTGATCCACCGCGTCCGCATCGGGCGAAGAGAGTTTGGCAAAGGTGTCTCGGGATTCACTCACGCCTGCGCCTCCTCTTCGCCGCTACTGCACTGCGCCCAGGCCTGCGCAAACGATGCCACCGCTGCGTGCAGGCGACTCTTGACGGTACCCAGCGGCACCTGAAGGGTTTCGGCAATCTGGTTGTAACTCATTTTCTGGAAGTAACTCAGCAGGATGATCTCGCGTAGATGGTGCGGAAGGCTGTCGACAGCGTCGCGGACGCGGCTCGCCAACTCAACTCGCTCAATACCTTCGGTGGGTATCGGAAAATCGCCCTCGATCAGGTCGATGATGCCGGCCCCTTCGCCCTCACCGCCGAGCGGCGTGGACAACGAGATCGCGCGGCGGCGGGACTGACGACGATGCCAGTCTCTCGCCTTGTTCACGGCAATGGTGTAGAGCCACGGCTTGAATCGCCGGGACAAGTCGAAGGTGTGGGCGGACTGGTGGACCTGCAAGAAGGCCTCTTGGAACACATCATCCGCCGTGGCGCGAGATCCGGTGACCCGGGCGAGATACGGCACCAGTTCCCGGATGTATCGGGAGACCAATGTCTCAAAGGCCCCC
>JASMMN010000168.1 GCA_030748155.1 Phycisphaerales bacterium | reverse complement strand
AGACACGAAGTCTGATGGTTTCGTCGAGCTGACCGATGCGCTGGGCAACAGCCGGATCGGTGACCGCGTCGATGTCGAGGATGACGTAGGACAGCTCGCCCGAACTCTGTAGATACTCGGCGTGGATGTTTGCGCCCGCATCGGCGATGATGGCATGCAGGCTGCTGAGGACACCGGGAACGTTGCGATGGAAGTGCAGGATTCGGGAGTGTGACGGATCGTGGCCCGGAAGATCGACTTCGGGAATATTGACGGAAGTCGTTGTGGTTCCCGTACCTGCGAACCGAGCGAGTTTGGTGGCCACATCGACGGCGATCTGCGCCTGCGCTTCTTCGGTGCTGCCGCCGACATGGGGGGTCAGAATGACATTGGTCGCGCCCGCGAGTGGGCATGAGAAGTCACCTTCGTTCGATCCGGGCTCTTCTGGAAAGACATCAAGGGCGGCACCGCCGATGTGTCCAGACTCGATGGCTGTAGCAAGCGCCGAGAGGTCGACGACGCTCCCACGGGCGTTGTTGATGAGCGAGGCACCGGGCCTCATCTTTTTCAGTTCCGCCGCTCCGATGATGTGGTGCGTGCTGGGGGTGGCCGGTACATGAAGCGTCACCACATCGGACTTGTCAAGCAGGTCGCCGAGCGACTTGCAGGGCTGCGCGTTGCCAAGCGGCATTCGGGGAAGGATGTCGTAAAACAACACCCGCATTCCGAGCGCTTCTGCGAGGACTGATATCTGAGAACCAATATGTCCATATCCGACAATGCCGAGTGTACGGCCTCGAACCTCGTGCGCGCCCGAGGCGGATTTGCGCCATTGACCGCTGTGCAGTTGCATGGATCGGTCGAAGAGCCGCCGGTGCAGGGCGATGATCTCGGAGAGGGTCATCTCAGCGACACTTCTGGTATTGGAGAAGGGGGAGTTGAAGACCGTGATGGCCCGCGTTGCAGCGGCGGCGAGATCAACCTGATTCGTTCCGATGCAGAAGCATCCGATCGCTTCGAGGTTCCGGGTGGTAGCGAGCACCTCGTCGGTCACCTTGCTTTTCGACCGGAGCCCGAGGAACCGAACTTCCCGGATCGCGTCTGCGAGTTCCTCACCGCCCAGCGCACCATCGTGGCGACCGACGGTGAGGCCCGCATCGCTGAGGACTTCCTCGGCATTCGGGTGGATCTTCTCAAGCAGCAGTACGTCCGGTGTACTCACGTCAGGCTCCCTGCAACAGTCTGAGAACAGCTTCGCCAGCGTCATCGCTCAGGGCCGCCGCATCGATTCCATTCCCGACCGCCCGCCGCATCCATGCATCGGGTGTGACCGCGCCAATGGAACAGATTCGGTGGGTTTCGCGAGCGAGATCGCGATGTTGCACGTGCTGCCGGATCTGGTGGCTGATGATGTGGCCGAGGGCGTAGTCGGCCAGATAGAGCGGATAGCCGATCATGTGCTGGTAGGCGGCGAGCGTGGCGTGCTTGTCCGGGCCGATATATGGCTCGAAGTGCGTACTCCACAATTCCGATGCAATCTTCAGGACTTGCGTCCTGAGCGATTCGGCATCGGCCTCCGGGTTGGCGTAGAGCCACCGCCAGACATGCAGTTCAAGGAGCGCCGGGCCGGCGATCTGGCAGGCATCGAGCATGGTCTGCGCGATGGTGCAGTCGGCGGCGTGGTTGTCCTCGTCGAGCCCGAGTACGCGCGGGGCGAGCGCCTGATAGAGGAAGGCGAAGGCCTCGGTACACGCCGTATTGGGGACGCCGCGAAGGGCGGGGCGAGGGACGAAATGCGTCGAGATGAGTTGTTCGAGGTTGTGGCCGAGTTCGTGCATGGCAGTATCGAAGCCGTCCCAGCCGAGTTCATGGTCGAGGCTGTTGGTCCGCAGCCACGCCTTGTACTCCGGGAGGTATGGCCGCATCGCATGGCCAGCCCCGCGGGCGACCTCGACCTGAACACGGCTGCCGAGGAAGTCGGCCGCGCCGCCGGGGTAACCGAGACTTCGAAGCAAGTCTGGAAGTGCCAGTTGCAGACCGCGGTGATCTCCATACCGATCGCGCACCATCGCATCCAATTCTTCTACCGCTGGCGACGGGATCAACTCGTCGAAGTAGATGTCGTGGACTTCGAGTGGTCGGCCCAGTCGGGAGGCGACCAGTTCCATCAGTGGCTTTCTGGTTGGTGACTCGAGCAGATCCAGCAGCAGCCGCTCGACATCCGTTTCCGGGATTTCCCGTTGGAGGTCGAACTTGCGGGCCATGGCGGTGGGATGGTCGGAGTGATGTTCGTCATAGGCCTGCGCGACCTTGAACATGTCCAGCCACCGCTCATATCGCTCCAGTCCCACGAACTCGGTGGCGGGCTGTCCGCCGATGGTGTTGGCCGCCGGATCCCAGTCTTCGGTGGAGGAGCCATCCATCACCGCCTTGGGAATGGTGCCGTCGATGTGTCGACCCATCACCCACATCAAAGATCGTTGCCGTGGCAACCCGTCACCATCGGCGTATCCGCCGCGGAGCTCTTCGCGAATGATCCAGTGCGCAAGCAGCTTCCGGTCGGAGTCGAACGGCCTGCGTCCATCAGGTGTCACGAGCGTGCCGACGGGAACATGGAAGTCGGACACGAAGGTATCGGCGCGGTGTCCGAGTTTACGCGCCAATTCAGACACTGACTCGGGGATCCGTGGGCCGAAGCCGCGGCAGATACGCACGGCTGCCCACTGCTCGGCGGTCCATGAATCTCCCTGCTTGAGCATCGTCTGGAGGTCCGGGCGGTCGAGATTGAGCAAGGCTACGAAGGCGATCTTCTGCTTGTAGAACTGATCGCTCAGGTCCGGTGCCGGATCGAACATGGCGAGCAGGTCATCAATCTCGTCCATGCGATCGCCGCGCAGGTCCGACCATCGTCGGAGGGTGCGGTGCATTTCGTACAGATGACCACCGATCTGCTCGGTGGCTACTTCCAAACGGTCAGTCAGATCGGTTAGTCGGTCAGGCTCTGCCACGAAGTGATCAAGGCAGAATGTGTGGAACGCCTCCTCATCGCCATCGCCGTCGGTCCATCGTTCACGGACGCGGGCCACACCAGCTTCGATGCGTTCCCGGGATGATTCGCCATGGCGGACGATGAGTTCGTGGGTGGGGTCTGAGCAGGCGATGGTGATGGCCATGAGGCACTCCATGTGGGACAGGGGATGGATTCTACGTATCAGCGTACACTTCGGGCATGGCGAACCCATTTGGATGCATTGGGGTCTTGGTGGTGCTGACTCTGGCAATCGGCATGGGACTTGGGCTACAGAGTTGTGGGTCTGGCAATCGCATGAGCAGGCCAAACAACGAGAACGAGGTCATCGCCGGATTGGCTCAGGCGGGCAAAGTGATTGAACTGCGGGTCGGGCAGATTCTGATGGTTGAACTACCAGAAAGCCCCACCTCGGGCCGTGTCTGGCAGATGCTGCGGCGTCCCGACGGAACGGTGCTGATGCCGGACGGGAACCGCTACGAGCAGACACCCGAGCAGGAGGCCCGTCAAGATCTGATTGGCATGCAGCAATTGCGATTTGAGGCGGTGGGCTCGGGTGAAACGCTCTTGAGCCTTGCGTTGGTTCGACCAGGCACCGGATTGTCATCAAGTGATGAGCGTTGGATGGGGCAGATTATCGTTCGATAACGCAGGGGAGCCGGATATCGCTTCAACCTGTCGGCATGCGTCATGGGTTCCGCGTGGTATCGGAGTTCCTTTGCACCATCGTGTCGAGCATGGTACCGATGAGGGCGGTGCCTTCGTGACCGCCCCCACTTGAATCACCGACGACCATGACGCGGGGTGTGATTTCAATTTCACGCTCGCCGATGATCTTCAGCAATTCCAGAAGAGCAGCGTTCTGCATTCCGATTTCCTCGGCAAGTTTGCGGAAGAGTTCGGCCTGGGCTTCAGCCTTGATCTTGATGGCTTCTGCTTCAGCGGCTGCTTCGATGAGGACCTGCTCCTTGGACTGTTCGGCGATCTTGACCGCGTAGGTGGCGGT
>JASMMN010000167.1 GCA_030748155.1 Phycisphaerales bacterium | reverse complement strand
GATCTTCGGCCACGGCACCGACGGCACGTCGGCCTGAAGTTTCTGCAACTCCTCGATGTACTCAGGTGGCAGGATGTCTGGACGCGTACTCAGAATCTGCCCGAGTTTGATGAAGGTCGGGCCGAGTTCCTCAAGCGCCATCCTGAGGCGTTGGGGCCGGCTGGCAGTTTCCACCTCGGCGGCGGTACCCCGAGAAAGGAGCCGCTGTCCTTTCTCAAGGAGCAGGTCGAGTTTGGCTTCCTCGAAGAACTCGCGGAATCCAAACTTCACGAGAATGGAAAGGATCTCGCGGTAGCGATTGGCGTATCGAACCAGTTGGAGTACCGACATGGCGGGAATACTACTCGCTTGCCTTTGGCGGTCTCACGCCACGCCCGGGTTTCTGATCCTTACCGATCGGGCGTGAGGCACGCTTTCGGCGGCCCGGGCCGGGTCGTTTCCGCGTGTCATGCCTCGCATCGAAGCCACCACCGGGCTTCCCGCCTGCTCCACGATCGGCATGAGGTTTCCCCGCGGTGCTCGGTTTGAAACCCTCGACCCGTTCCGGATCGACCCGCACCCCCGCGGATGCCGCCATGGAATACCAGATATCAAGATCGCGATCCCACAGGAAGGTCCACGCGGAGCCGTGTTTCTTCGTGCCGTGTGAAGCCCGGCCCGCTCTGTGAACGAGATCCTCGGCGGTATTGGGCAGGTCGTAGTTCACGACGGTCCGCACGCTATCGATGTGCAAGCCGCGGCTGCCGACATCGGTAGAGACAAGTACGTCGAGTTCGCCCTTGGAGAATGCTTCGAGTGCTCGACGCCGCTGGGGCTGCGAGCGATCTGCGTGGAGTTGGCCCACCTTCAGTCCATGCCGGGCAAGCGCCGCCGCCACCCAGCCTGTTCGCCTCTTGGTGCGACAGAACACCAATGTTCGGCCCGCCTCCCGCTGCTCCAGCAAGTGCAGCAGCAGGTCGATGCGATCGCTTGGGTGCACCATCGTCACATGCTGCTCCACGTGCGTCGCCGCAGTCGTGTGGGGATGGGTCTCTATTCGAACCGGACCCGACAGGTGCCGCTCTATCAGTTTCTCCGCCTCACGTGGCATCGTGGCTGTGAACAGCAGTGTCTGCCGCTTGCTGGGCATGTGGCTGAGGATCTTCCCGACTTGCGGCGCGAAACCCATGTCGAACATCCGATCAGCCTCGTCGATGACCACCGACTGAATCGAACCGGGATCAAATGCCTGCTGGCCGATCAAGTCCAGTAGACGCCCGGGCGTCCCGACAAGCAGGTCGATGCCGCCAGCAAGCATCTCGATCTGTGGGTCGATCGGGGTCGTACCCACAGTGATGCCGGTTCGGAGTACCGAGCCTGCGGTCAATTGCATCGCCACTGCCCCGGTCTGGTCGGCAAGTTCCCGGGTCGGGCATACGACGAGCCCTCGCAGCCGCTCATTCGACGCGAGTGTCGAGCCCTTGGCGGGCCGATCGACCAGAATCCGCTCAAGCACCGGCAGCAGGAAGGCAAGCGTCTTGCCGCTGCCGGTCTCGGCCAGCGACACGACATCACGTCCGGCGAGCACCTCTGGAATCACCTGCCCCTGCACGGCCCGGGGTTGCGTGATGCCCCGCCGCTCCAAACTCGCTACGAATTGAGCCGCGATCCCCAGCCCGGCGAAGGAGTCCTCGCTGGCGATTCTCCTGTTTTTTTCGGATGTTCTCTGGTCGCGTGCCGGAGTCGGTGCCATACTTGCATACTCATGCTCGGGCACCCAGACCATTCTGACCACCGCCACACGCATTCTAGGTGCCGTGGCCGGTACGCCCATACTTCGACGCCGTACGCCATCGCCATGCCGAGAACGACGAATCCGTCGCAGGCGTGGCTCAATGGCCTGACGTACGTCATGTGTCTTGGCACCGCCACCTGCTGCCGCATCTTCACCGCGGTTACAAAGGGGCTCGCCCGAGGAGACTGAGGAACTCGATTCCAAGGAACCCATCTGCGACGCCCCGCCACAAAGCGGGGCGTCTTTCATTTCATACCCACCTCCCACACCACCAACAAGGACCGTCCAATGCCCCCCTCCTCACCTAGGAACCCCTCCGGCAACGAGCCCCTGACCCCTTCTCCTCTGGGCCCGGGCTTCGGTCTGGCCGCAATGCTCGCCACACGATCGCTCACCACGATCCGTGGCGAGCATGCGGTCGGCGGTTGGGTGCGTGGACTGTCTGCCCAGAACCTCGTCGAAGGGCTTGAGGCCGCCCCCTCCGCCTCGTATCTGTTCGACGATCATCGGGTTGCGTCAACTCGATCACGACTCCACGTTGGCAACGCGAAGTGGATCTGCCGGGTCCACGGACCGATCGAACCGCGTGACGGGCGGGCCATCTGTGCCGCTGTCGCGCGGGGCGACGATCCGCTGGACTTCGAAATTCGCGCGGACCTGCACCTCGTCACGCACCTCGACGGCATCAAGTTCTCCACAACCGACGACGAGACCGTACTTGCCATCGCCGCCACGTTGCTGCGCCATCACGCCGCCGATGCCCTGCGCCGTCGACCACGCGACATCACCGCCCCCGAACCCGATGTCACCGCTGCCCTGCTTGGACGCGATGGTCTGTCACTGCGAGGACTCGAAACGCAGGTCTATCCGGGTTTCCTCGACATCGGCATTGCCGGAGTGTCACGGGAAGCAAGTCCCGCCAGCCAAAGCGTTATCTACGATCGCGTAACAGGAGCGTGGCATACTGAGTAGGGGGCGGCTTCGCCGAAGGGGTCAGGTCTCACCCGGGGCAACGATGCTCATCCACCCTTTGGCACTTTTCCCCGGGCGGTACTTGGCCCCATTACCCTTCACTCATGATCCAACGCATCGGCAGCATGGTGACGGCGGTGTTCAGGCGCATCGTTCCGGACCCGCTGGTCATCGCGGTCGTGTTGACGATCGGGGTATTCATCGCGGCGGTGGTGTGGGGGCGGTTTCCAGAGGAGGTCGTCGGGCCGATCGATCGCAGCGTGTGGCTGCTCGATGCGTGGCGGGGTGGGAGCGGGCTGTGGGGGTTGCTGGCCTTTGCCATGCAGATGTGCCTGATCCTGCTTGGAGGTCACATTTTGGCAGAAGCGCCACCGGTTCGGCGAATGCTTCGTCGCGTTGCGGACATTCCAAGATCCGCCTCCGCCGCAGTCGCGCTTGTGGGACTCGTGGCCATGGTGCTTGGGATTGCCAACTGGGGGCTCGGTCTCATCGGCGGCGCTGTGCTGGCGCGGGAGACCGGACGATCGCTCGCGGGGCGAGGTATCACCGCGCACTACCCACTGCTCGCAGCCGCAGGCTACACAGGACTGCTCGTTTGGCACGGCGGCTTCTCGGGATCTGCGCCGCTTACCATGACCACTGCCGCGGGTGCTGAGAAGGTGCTTCCCAAAGCGATGGTCGGCGCGGACACGCTGGCACCTCTGAACACCACGATTCTCTCGCCATCCAACCTGCTGATCACCGGCGGGCTGCTGTTCATCGTGCCGATGCTGCTGTGGCTCATGTCGCCGAAGCAGAACGTACAGACGATTGCAGCGTTCCTTCCCGACGAAACGAGTGAAACAAACAAGCGGTCCTCCATCGGTACCTTCCCAGACTGGCTCAACCACACACGACTGATGACTACCCTGCTCGGTCTGGCCCTGCTCGCTGCTGCGATCGGTTCGACGATCCATCACGGCATCGACCGCCTCGCTCTCAATGATGTCATCATGTATCTGCTCGCCGCGGCCCTGCTCGTGCAGCAGTCTCCCGAATCGTTCATGCGCGCCGCCGCCCGCGCGGCCGCCGGGTGCGCCGGAATCATCGTGCAGTTCCCGCTCTACGCGGGCATCATGGGGCTCATGGTCGCCTCAGGTCTCGTGCAGATGCTCACCAGCGGTCTCTTGGAATTGGCCTCGCCAGAAACGCTGGAATTCTGGACCATGGTCTCGGCCGGAATCGTCAACCTGCTCGTCCCCAGTGGCGGCGGGCAATGGGCGGTGCAGGGTCCAATCGCCCTGACGGCAGCCCACGAGGCGGGCGTCGGAAACGGACCCATGGTGATGGCGGTCGCTTACGGAGACGAACTCACCAACATGCTTCAACCCTTCTGGGCCCTCCCGCTCCTGGCAGTCACTGGCGTCCGGGCCCGCGACATCGTGGGCTACACGGCCATCATCATGGTGGTTGCCGGCGCGTGGATGTCGCTCTGGCTCCTCATGTAATCAGCCTTCGTCTGCTTCACACGACGCGTGCGAGTGGATCATCTCGCGGTGCGAGTCGGGATTCATACCGAGTTGGGTGTAGTCCTTGCGGAAGAAGGCGTTGAGAAGCCAGTCGGCAAGTACGCTGATACGACGACTGAGCCGAGGCGTCTTGAGCAGGTAAATCGCCCGCCACATCGCCCACGCGAAAAAGCCATGGATCCGAATGCCCTTGATGGCCGCGACGCCGCGGTGGCGACCGAGCGGCACCAGCACCCCCTGCAAGGTGACGCCGCCCGGTGTGGTTGGTCTGCCCTGCTCAACCGCCGCAATATTGGCGGCGAGTTGGGGCGCTTGGCGAATGGCGATTTGTGCCAGCGGCGGCATCGGTTTGCCATCTGGACCCGGAACCGAGGCACAGTCCCCCATGCCCCAGATGTTGTCTGTCCCAACGGCGAGGTAATCCCCCTGGCACTGCAAACCACCAAACTTGTTGAGCGGCAACCCCTCCAATTGCTTGAGCACCGGGTTCGGCGTAATACCAGCAGTCCAGATCACCGTCGAACATGGGACGACGTTCCCATCGCTGTCCACAACATGATCGGCGTGTACTTCCTTCACACCAGCACCGGTGTGAATACCAACACCCCGCCGCGCGAGTTGCCTCGTCGCCCACCTCGACAGGTTTTCCGGCATAACCGCAAGCAGGCGTTGGTTGAACTCGTAGATGGTGAACGTGATGTCCTCATCGGAGATGTTGTGGTACTGGGCGGATGCTTCCCGCACGAAGACCTCCAATTCGCCCACCACTTCAATACCGGTGACGTTTCCGCCGACGATCACAAAATGCAACAGCCTCTTTCGCTCCTCGGGGTCGTCAATCGCATTTGCCAACTCGAGCAATTCAACGGCCCGGTCACGAATCATCACCGCATCGGACATGCGCTTGACGAAAAAAGCGTGTTCGCGAACACCCGACACGACACTCGCGGGCATGATTCGTGTGACGCTGCCAAGCGCAACCACCAAGTGGTCGTACTCGATGGCACGGCACTGGTCATCACCGACGAGCTGAAAATGCACTCGCTGCCTTTCGGTGTCGAGCGCCGCAACTTCCGCCATCAGCAGCTCCGCCTTTGGAGCAAACTCGCGAATTGGCACGGTGCAGTGCCGAAGTTCGATCGAGCCACATCCCGCCTCAACGAGCAGCGGATAGAAGATGAAGTAGTTGTTGCGGTCGATGATGACCACATCGGCATCGAGCCCGGGGCTTCGCTTCGTCAGCGCCTTGGCAAGATAGGAACCACCGAAGCCACCGCCGAGGATGACGATTCGCTTGCGCCCATTCTGGCTGACCATGCAACGGCCCTTCCATGCTGAAGATTCCGGTGATCGGAATCGGGAGCGTACTCGACTGAATGCGTCTTGTGACGAGCAGGATCATCTTCAAGAGGTGGATGCTCGCCTGTGGCGATGATCGAGCAAACGAGCACACTGGACCATACAACGGGGAATCCCGTGATCAATACGGCGAAAACCGCCAGTTTCTGCGCCGTCATCCGTCGCGTCTGACCTACAACTTCACAGACGATGATCACGAAGGATACCACGGAGAATTTGAGGACAGCCATGCCTGGAACTCCGAACGCATCAATGACCATTTCCGCGATCGGATTCATCTCGGCACCGCTGAAGAACAGAATGACCCGCGTCAAGATGATGTCGAGGGAGGCAAGGAAGACGAGCCAGAGATAGAGGTTTGGGAACAGCACGACGGCGCGGTGGACTCGCCGGGTTTCCGGCTTCGAGAACTGTTCGGCTGCGACATGCATGGTGGTCCGCTTGCTGCTCCTCAGATCACCGGGTCGTGATCGGGGATATCCGAAATCTCGTCGGTTCCGAGCTGAACCAATCCTACGCACTTCTCCCCCTGGACATCCCTCGCGGCCGCGGCGTCAGCCACTTCGCTGTGGCAGGCCGCCCGTTCCTCGCCTGCGCCGAGGGAACGTCGAGTCTTGGCGGCAAGCCTGTGAATCTCGGCTGGATCAAGTACCCCCCGCTGCTCCAGGATGGCTCGCTGCTCATCGCTCAGTGCCGCACTGATCGATGGTCTGTCCCGGGCGAAAGCGGCATCCTTGCCCGAGGCGAACTCCTGAATCTCCTTGCTGATGCGAACCGAACACCAGTCGTGTCCACACATCGCACAGAAGTCGGTATCGACGTCGAGATCCTCGTCGTGCATCGCGCGGGCGTAGTCTGGATCAAAAGAGAGATCGAAATGCTTCTTCCAGTTGAGCGCCGCGCGGGCCTTGGTGAGTTCATCGTCACGGTCGCGCGTTCCTGGAATGCCGAGCGCCACATCCGCCGCGTGAGCAGCAATCTTGTAGGCGATACATCCTTGCTTGACATCATCCTTCTTGGGAAGTCCGAGATGTTCCTTGGGTGTGACGTAACAGAGCATGGCGGCACCGTGCCATGCCGCAGCGGTCGCGCCGATGCATGAGGTGATGTGGTCGTATCCAGGAAAGACGTCGGTCACGAGTGGTCCGAGCACGTAGAAAGGGGCACCGTGACATCGTCGCCGCTGCAACTTCATGTTGAACTCGATCTGATCAAATGGCACGTGTCCAGGACCTTCCACCATGACCTGCACGCCTCGCCGCCAGGCACGTTCAGTCAACTCGCCGATCGTCTCAAGTTCGCCGAGTTGCGCCTGGTCGGTCGCGTCGGCGAGTCCGCCTGGGCGCAATCCGTCACCGATGCTGAAGGTCACGTCGTATCGCCGCAAGATGTCGCAGATGTCATCCCATGCGTCGTACATGGGATTCTCCTTGCCATGCCTGAGCATCCACTTGGCAAGCAGTGAGCCGCCGCGAGACACGATACCGATCAGACGATTTCTGACCATCGGCACGTGGGCGCGTCGAAGACCGGCGTGAACCGTCATGTAATCAACACCCTGCCTGGCTTGGTGCTCGATTCCAGCGAGAATCGATTCACGATCGAGGTCTTCGAGTTTTCGATCGATGATCATTGCATAGATTGGGACGGTTCCGATGGGCGCGGTGGAGTTGCTGATGATGGCTTCACGGCATGCGTCGATGTCGCCTCCGGTCGAGAGATCCATCACCGTGTCGGCACCCCATTTCAGGGACCACCGCAGTTTTTCCAACTCCTCATCTGTGCCGCTTGAGACCGGCGAAGCACCCATGTTGGCATTGACCTTGGTGAGACTT
>JASMMN010000166.1 GCA_030748155.1 Phycisphaerales bacterium | reverse complement strand
GTGATAGAGGAGATCCAACAGATCGTGGACATCCACAACTCCATTGCCATCGATGTCGCCGCTGCCCCCAGCATCGTCCCAGTAGTCCATCAAGGCCGAGATATCACCGACGGAAACGTCCCCACTCCCGTCCACATCTCCATAGCAACTCTCCGCGGCACACCCGCCACAATCGGCTTGGACCCCCAGCCACGCGCCGTCACAGGACTGCTCGATGGTTTGCACGCACTCCGCACCCATGCAGCAGACACCAACGGCTTCTCCGACAACGGTGCCCGCAAGCACACACCAGTGATCGCCGTACATCGCACTGCTCCCAAACGAGACGACAGAACCGGCCGAGTGGGCGCCGAACCCGACGATCGCCTCCGTTGCCGACGGGAAGCCGGCAAGGAAGGACGTCGCCTCGTGTGGATCAACCATGTCGTACAACCCATCGTTTGCGTACAGCGTGTCCGATACCGCGTCGTACCACACGTAGAGGGTGCCGGAGTTGTCGTTCCGCACATCCTCGTCCAGTTCCTTCCAGTCATTATTGTTCCAAAGGAGAAATGCCTCATAGTCACCACCCTCTCCGTCCTCCCACCATCGACCAACTGTCACTGTCACCCCATAGCCATAGTGCACCATCTCAGGATCACCATCAAGCATCACCGCGATCGACAGACCTACGTCGCCCCCCGGCGACGTAGGCAAGGGAGGTTGTGCAACCCAATCTGCGGAAATCGCCCAATTCTGACTCATGTCCAGCGCCCACCCGGTGGACCATCCGAACGCTCCGTCTTCGTCCCACCCGGTGGTACCAGAACTGCCGAACCCGATGTGACCACCTGATTCACTCGCCGATACGGCCGAGCCAGAGCTGGCGGAATAGGTCCAGATCCCCTCTGGGGTTCCGTCCTCGAAGTCATCCCAAACCAAGCAGCTGTCTCCTGCCGATGCCAAGGTGCACATCGCACACACCGCCACACACATCACCATCATTTCAATTCTCTGCATATCAACCGACTCCACGGATCAAAACCAACTGTATGACTGCATGACGCAAGATCTCACCAAGGTACACCTGTCTGATTCAGAGAGGCGATTCGGCTGCATCCATGCGAGCAATAGTGGGATTATTACACCGAAACCCCCCCATGACTCCGCGGCGGTAGAATTGGGCGGTTCTGAGTCATCCCCAGCGCGCGTAGCTCAATTGGATAGAGCATCGGCCTTCGAAGCCGAGGGTTGCAGGTTCGAGTCCTGCCGCGCGTGTTCTGTCGGGGACCGGAGACAGGCCAGAAGCGACGTGGTCGCTGGCTACCCGCAGGTGCCGTAATACTGCAAGACAATCAGGAGATCGTGGATATTCACGTCGAAGTCTTGCACGACATCGGCGGTCGTGATACTGCTGTCGCCCCAGCTCTGAACAACATCAAGGATATCGTCGTGATCGATCAGACCGTCGTAGTCTAGGTCGCCGCCACAGGCGGGCTCGAAGATATAGACGCTCCCGCCGTAGTCGAACTGATCTTCCCGCGATCCGACGGCGACGCGATCGCCATGTACTGCAACAGAGGTTCCAAAGTGGGCCAACGCCACCACATCTGAACCGATGATGACCCGCGGGTTGATGAAGTGGTTGTCGGGGTCGTATTCGTACACCGCTGCGGCCCCAGAATCTGCATCGCCGTTGTTGTCCCACCCATCCCCACCGATCACCAGATGAGCGCCGTCGAAGTCAAGCGAGCCGCCCCACGCGATGCTCAGGTCCATGAGCGGAGGCAGAATCTGCTGCACCTGCTGATACTCGACCCCATCCCATTTGAATACGTGTACAACACCGGAGTTGGAAAAGACATCATCACCCTGGACATGGTCAAAATTGATTGAGCTGGTGACAAGCAGATCACCCGAGATCGCCACATCGGTTCCGTGCCAGTCGCCCGTGGCCAGGCCCGCTGGAGCCACAATCTCGATTTGATCCCACGAATCATCGGGCTGCCGTTCAAACACGTACACCGCGCCAGCCTGATACTCCACAGCAGAATCTACGATGGCGCCCACGGCCATCCGATCGCCATCGATCGCAATCGACCACCCAAAGTACTGATTGGCGGTCGGCGTATCGCACTGCACACGCTCGGAATGGGTCGGAATACCGTCCACACCAAGCGTATAGATGTACGCTGCGCCATGGTTTGCAGCCCCAGCCGTGCCATCATAGGGGGCACCGACGGCGAGCCTTCCGCCATCGAAGAACAGGCTGGTCCCAAACCTCCGAGACGCATCGCCATCGAATGGGGTCAACGTGGTGATCTCGGTAATGACATCCCCACCATCACCGGCGAAGACATACACGGCGCCTGCGTAGGACGGAACGCCTTCTCCAGCCCGACCAGGCGCCGACACGTATGCCACGCCCGATCCGCTGGCGCTGCCATCAATCTCGCCAATCACGACCCGCATGCCGAAGAGGTCGCCCGCTGCTCCGTCCGAAGCGGAGAGGTCAATGGTCTCGGCGATGCTGCCATCCCAATCGCTGAATACGGCCACCTGCGCGTAGCCAGGGCCTTGGGATTCGTCCCCCTGATAGGGAGCACCAACGATCAGCACATTCTCGAAGATGTCGACCGATTTGCCCAGATGCCCGCCTGTGGCCGACGAGGTCGGCATGATCTTGGCGATCTGCTCAAATCCAGTCGGAATCTCTCCTGTGCCAGCCGCCAACACGGCGGCCATGCCTAGAACCGTCCCGAGTACCATCGTGCGAGAACTCCCTGTCTTGGACCACCTTACACACCCCAGCAACGGTCCCAGTGTGGCGGCAGAACGCCTCCGGGGCAAGCACAAGAAGGGCAACACCGCCCCACCATCGTGGTCATCGGCCCGTAGAAGTCCGTTTGGTAGAAATAATCCGCTCATACCATTCGCGGAACGGTTCTCACGCCCCGCTGCGGGCCTCACGGGCAAGTTTCGCCCGCTCATGCAGATAGGCCTGCTCGGCCTCGCTGTGAGCGGCCTTGAAGGCCTCAAATTGGGCCTCGACGTCGGCCTTAGCATCTTGGCTTGAGCGGCCCCAAGAGGGGTGCTCCAAAATCTGCTCGAGATCCATCGCCATCACCAGAGCCACGAAGTCGGCATCGACGATGGGTTCCCCAACCGCCACCGCCACGCCTTCAAGTGCCCGCAACTCCCCGCGAAGCCGCCAACGCATGGCGGTGATGTCGTCCTGGTCACCAAAGAGCAGCAAGGCCTCACGAGTACGGTCGCGACGGGCTTCAACCGCCTCTTCCAAGGCCTCCGCCCGAAGCCGTGCGGCCCGCTGCGAGGCATCCTCGGCTGGCGGCAGCGGCGGCTTGAACTCGCTGGCCTGCACCTTGGCGCCCCGCTTGACGATTTTGGCGTACCAACGTGAGAGTCGCCATGCATCGCGGAGCCTTCGCATGGCCGTAGGCGTCGTGCTGTCGTACCCGTGTACGGCGGCATTGCCGTCACGGCGAATGGCGTGCATGTCGTCGGCTTCACGCCGCGTGAGCAGCCCGCTCCGCTGGAGCGAGCGGAGCATGACACTGAGGTCCGCATCGACCAGTTCCGGCACCTGCATCTCGATGAGCGTGCGGGCCATGGTCTCGACCATCAGCCGAAGTTTGAAGAGTGCGGCGTCGGGATCACTGTGGACGTATCGCTCAGCTTGCGCCGCAAGATGCGCCACGCGATTGTCGTACTTCTGAAGGAAGTCGAAGTTGCCAGTCAGATCAACCACCGACCGCCTCCTGTTCGTGCGGCAGCATGGAAGCCACGACCCTCGCGTTGACACAGCATCGCTGAAATCGCTCTTCGCTCATGTCCATCGCGGATGCAAGCATCGATGCCCATCGCACCTGCAACGGCTGCATGCTTGCCGCGGCGTAGGCAATCATCATCACTCCGGTCATGACCTGATCAGCCGTGCCCCGGGGCAGTTGACCGGCCATCGCCATGCAATCGATGAGGGTCAGTGCCTGCATGTGCTCCTTGCGTTTGGCGGCGATACAGGACTCCTCGTCGAGGCCGAGAATGGCGCGGGCGAAGAGCCCCGCTGCAGCCTCCTCGGCCACGGACGGTTCATCACCGCCGCATGCCATCGTGCGAGCCGCGAGGAACCAGGTGGTCGCCAAACCCAAGTCGACATCACTCATGCCACCGCCCCACGCAAGCCAGCGAGTATGTCCGGGGTCAACTCACTGAAGCAATCGATCACGATATCCGCGTGGACAAGTTCCGCCCGCGTTCGCCCCGTCGAGCACACCCCGACACTCCCCATCGCCGCGTTCTTCGCTGCATCGATGCCGGCAACCGCATCTTCCAGGACGACACATGCTTCCGGGGATACGCCCAACTGCGAAGCGGCAAGCAAGAACACATCTGGCGCTGGCTTTCCGCGACTGACGTCATCACCACACGCCACCGCATCAAACTCGATGCCCAGACGCTTGAACTTCTTGATGCAGAAGTCAATATTGGATCGCGGCGCAGAAGACCCGATCGCCACTTTCCAGCGAGCGTCGCGCAGCGCGAGAATCAACGCAACGCAACCGGGCATTTCGGGGAAGTCCTCAGCGATCATGGCGAGGTACCGCGTTTCCTTGATCTCAGCGAGCAGTTCGATCTGGCTGCTCGTGGGGCATGGCTTCCCGGCAAGTTCGTGCAGTTCCATCAGAATCGGTTCGTTCTTGCGGCCGAACTGCGACTGAAACTGCGGCTCGGTGAGCATGTGCCCGATCTCGGCAGCCACACTCGTCCACGCCTTGAAATGGGCCGCGTAACTGTCAATAAGCGTGCCGTCGAGATCGAAAATGGCACCTCGCTGGCTCACGCGTCTCCGGGTCCGTTGGGCCGCGCCGAGTCCTCGTCCGGGACGCACGCCTTGAAGATGTCGTCGAGGTCCTGCTCGATCATCTTGCGGCTCGTCCCGAGCGTCAGTTTCGCGACCGGTCCCATGAGCCGAGCGAGCCACGTGATCGGGGTTGTATCCATGGTCATCGTGAGCATCGTGGCCCCATCGCCATCGGGCTCACACCGCAACTCGCTGACGAAGTGAGCGCCGCAGGCATCTCCCTCGACAACGTATCGAGCCGGAGGCTCGAACACGGTCATCTCCATGACCTCCGTCGTCTTCCGGCCAAGCAGGAGCCGTGTCTCCTTCCACCGGCTGCCGACACCGACCGGATCGCTGGTAAGCAACTCGACCTCCGCGATGCTGGCGATACGGTCCGGGGACCCTGCGATGTCAGCGATGACGGTCCACACCGCCTGCTGGGAAGCGGGGATGCGGCGAGAGAGCGAGAGTGTGAGTGCTGCCATTGACAGGAGGTTACCCCCATGAGAGCGGCAACTGTGTGGCACCGGACCACTGACGACTGCCGGCC
>JASMMN010000165.1 GCA_030748155.1 Phycisphaerales bacterium | reverse complement strand
GGCCCGTGCCGGGAGGAATGCCCAGCGTGGAACAGTTGCTGCTGGTGACGTATGGGAATGTGCCGTGGTCGATATCCAGTAGGCAGGCATTCGCTCCCTCGAAGAGCAGCCGCTTGCCGGCGCGGACGGCATCGTGCAGGGCGTAGACCGTGTCGGTGATGTACGGAGCGAGTTGCTCACCAAGCGTGTGGTACTCGGTGGCCAGGGCTGCAGCATCGAGTGGGGGAGCATCGACGCCAAGGGCTTCCAGTTCGCGCGAGCGAATGGCGCACACGATGTCCAGACGTCGCCGCAGCACCGCCTTGTCGAGCAGGTCGCCCATGCGAATCGCGAGCGAGCGGTGCACCTTGTCGGCATAGGTCGGTCCGATGCCGCGGCGGGTCGTGCCAATCGAGAGATTCTCGTCGCCATGATCGGCGGCGCGGGCAAGCACCGTTTCCATCGCGCCGTCGTGTTCCTTGTGATAGGGCATGACGACATGGCTTCGGTCGGAAACAAGCAGTTGATGTGGCTGGACCTCGCGGCCCCGTTCTCGCAGCGATTCGATTTCGCTGAGCAGTTGCCGCGGGTCCACGACGACACCGTTGCCAACCACGCACACGCGATCGGGCGAGAGGATGCCCGATGGCAGCAGATGCAACGCATATCGATCGCCGTCGATCACGACAGTGTGCCCTGCATTGGCGCCACCGTTGTAACGGACGATTACATCGTGCTCGGCGGCGAGCAGATCGACGATTTTGCCTTTGCCCTCGTCGCCCCATTGCAAGCCGACGACGGCGGTCGCGGAAGGTGTCATCATGATTGGAATGGTAGGCACTCAACTGCAGCCCCGTGGATTGACGAGAACAAGTGGGCGTGCTGCGTGCCCAAGGGTGGCCTCCGGTCTTTACCGCTCGACGCTCATCGCAGTCGATCCATCAGCCATGGCCCGTGTGATGGAGACGCGGAAGGTGACCGGCCCGATGCGGACTTCGTCGGCGTCGGAAAGATCGGCCTTGCTGATCGGTTCGCCATTGAGCAGCGTTTCGCACTCCGGGTCGCGGCTGAGCAGAACGGCCTTCCTGTTCTCAAGGGCGATCTCACAGTGGTGAGCAGATACGCTGGGCATGGGAATCCGCAGGTCGCACCGGCCGTCGCGGCCAATCACCGTACGCCCGTCCTCGATCGGGAAGATCCGATCGCCTTCGGTGCCGGTCTGCATGATCAAGGCCAACTTCACGGGTTCGCCCTCGTAGGATGTGCGTTCGACCCTGAGATTCATACCGCCGGAGCGGGTCGCAGCAGGACACTCACATGACCCACCTGAACGTGTTCGATGGTACCAAGCACCCGGGTGATTCCCCAGTGAAATCTATCTCAGCCGAGGATGTTCTCAGGCATGTGGAGTGCGCAGGTGTAGTTGTGCAAGGGATTTATGTCCATGTGCCTTTTTGTGTCCACAGGTGTCACTACTGCGACTTCTTCACGATCGCGGGCCGGGATGAGTCCCGGGGACGATACGTAGACCGCGTGCTCAGCGAGGCGGCTGCGGCGGTACCCCGGCTTGGACAGGGAATCGAAACCATCTTTATCGGTGGGGGGACGCCCACGCACCTTCCCCCGCGTGATCTGTCGCGGCTGCTCAGAGGCCTGCGAGCATTGTTGGTCGCGGGGGGGCATTCGCTCAAGGAGTGGACCATCGAGGCCAACCCGGACACGATTACGCCGCAACTTGCAGCAATACTTGCCGAGTCGGGCGTCACGCGGGTCAGCCTCGGAGCCCAGTCATTCGACCTTGATTCGCTCCGAGTACTTCAGCGGCACCATCAGCCTCGGAGCGTGGGCCGCGCCATGGGATTCCTGCGAGATGCGGGCATCGCAGATCTGTCACTGGACTTGATCTTCGGGATTCCCGGGCAGGCCGCCCCTCTGGACATCTGGGACGACGACCTCGATGCTGCCATTGCATTGTCGCCTACGCACCTGAGTTGCTACGGATTGACCTATGAGGCCGGTACGCCCCTGCGTCGGCGACTTGATGTGGGCGACATCACCAGCGTCTGCGAGGACATCGAAGCCCGCCTGTATGAGCAGGCCACGGACCGACTCGCCGCGGCGGGTTTTGAGCAGTACGAGATCAGCAACTGGGCCCGCCCGGGATATCAATGCCGGCACAACCTGGGCTACTGGCGGAATGCCAACTGGTGGCCTCTCGGTCCGAGCGGCTCCGGTCATGTGGACGCTCGCCGCTGGCGGAACGTGCCTCGCTTGGGTCCGTGGCTGGGGGGTAGGGGACTCTCGCCAGTAGACTCGTTCGAGCAACTGGATCTGGATGGCCACTATGGTGAGGTACTGATGCTCGGACTTCGACTGAATGAGGGGGTGCCATTCGAGCAGGTTGAGAGGGCCGTTTTGACCCTGGATCGAGGGCCGGGGCGCAAGGATGCAATCGATCGACATCTCGCGGCCGGTCTGCTTGTGTGGCAGGCCGATCGGCTGATCCTCTCATCCCGCGGTCGCCTGCTCGCCGACACCGTGATCGGCGATCTCCTTTGATCGATATCCTTCATGCCGCCAACGGGCTTCCCCGATAAGGAATGGGCCTGACTGCACATTCATGAACCGCGTCACTACCTTCTGCCGCCTGAGATCCGCTTTGGCACCGGCCATCCGACCGGTGCTTCAGTACGTCCCACCGGTTCGCTGGGCGGCACTCAAGGTATTGGCTTGCCGTCAGCCTGCCGAATTGGAAGTGGGGGGACTGACCTATGAGGTGCACCCGGCCGATTTCGGCGTGACGTTCGAAATTGCCTCGACCGGCGACTACGAGCCGGTCACCCGGGCGGCCTGCGTTGCGGCCCTGCATGCGGGGATGACATTTCTCGATATCGGCGCGCATGTGGGCCTGTTCACGGTGCCAGCCGCGATGGCTGTGGGGGCGGAGGGGCGGGTCATTGCATTTGAGCCGGATCCCGACAATCGGCGGCTTCTGGAGCGGAACGTGGCCAGGCACGGGCTTGAGCATGTGCAGATCATCAATGCTGCCGTTGCCGACCGCGGAGGTGAGATCACGCTCAAACGCTCGTCGTTCAATACGGGAGATCACCGTATTGATACCCGCAGCAGCACCCGCGGCGTGCAGGTGCCGATGGTGGCGATGGATGAGTGGCTCAGCGAGCATCAGGTCAAGCCGGATGTCATCAAGATGGATGTGCAGGGCGCAGAGCCGCTGGTTCTTCGCGGCATGGGGCTGCTCCTGAAGGGCGATTCTCCGCTGCAACTCTTCCTCGAGTTTGCGCCTGCGATGCTTCGCGTGTTGGGTGCCGATCCCCGAAGCATGCTTCGGGATCTTGAAGAAGCCGGGTTCGAGATTGCCATCATCGACGAGCGACGTGGCGGCTCGGTGGCATCGGATGCCGAGGCTGTCATGGCGGCGTGTCCTGCGCGTTCCTACGTCAATCTTCACTGTGTTCGAGGTGCAGGTTGATGCGAACAGATCTGAATACCGCTGCCGCTGACCGCAAGTGGGGTATGCTCAGTTTGTTGTTCATCGTGGTGTTCGCCTTCACGATCCGGTGGGGCACCAACATCACCGCCCGGGGACCGATCTTCGACGAGCGGTGGATCACTCGACCGATTGCCGACCTGATTCGCAACGGCTGGAGCGTCGAGCGGGCCATCGATTTTCAGGAAACGAAGGGACCGGCGCTCATCTGGCCCTATGCAGTTGGCGGGGCCATGTTGATCGATGATCCGAATGAAATCGCGGGAGCGGATGCTCCGGCGGGCGGCAAACGCGGTCGAGCACCGGAAGCATGGGATCCACCGATCATCGATGGTCCGGTGCCGGCACCTCCGCAAATGCTCTCGGCGTTGCGGCTTATTTCCATCCTGTGCTTTGCGCTCGCGGTCATTCCCCTGCTCATATTGGCATCGGCTTGTGGCATCCGCGGTCCGCCGCTGCTGTTGGTCACGGTTCTCTTTGCGTTGCTACCGCAGTTGGGCGTGCTCGGGCAACTGGTCATGGGCGAGATTTCGTTCATTCTCATCGCCCTTGTGATGCTGGTCGTGGTGGTGTGGGGATGTGGCGTGGGCAATGGCACGCGGCATCCGGTGGCAGGCCCAGTGCTGTATGCGATCTTGCTGGCCATACTGCTGCACAGCCGAGTCCACGCTGCGCCATTTGCGGTAGCCGTGGCGTTGGCGACCTTCCAGCGAGAGTCATGGCGAAGTTGGCCGTGGTGGGTTGCATCGCTTGCTGGTGGTCTGCTCCGGCTTCCGTTGTGGATCAGATGGGGTGGTCCGGTGAGCAGTGATTTCCAGCAGTTGCATGGCGTTGGTCTGCGACTGGAGAGCCTGACCTACCTCGCTGCCGCGATGGTGCTTCCACTGGGGATCTTTCTGCTTGCTTGGTGTCTGAAACGGAAATCGGGGCGATGGTGGTGGTTGCCGCTGGTTGGGATGGTGGTGGGGGCCGCACTTGGTGTGGCGGCTCCGATTGACTTCACCGTGCCGGAGGTGATGGATTTGCAACTTCTTCAGGATCGGTATCAAGGAACCGCTGCCACGGCAGCCTCCGTACTGGGCGGCGAGGGCGTCGGACGGGTGATCGTTCTCGGTCTGATGGCGGTGGTTGGACTTGGTGGTCTCGGCGCGTTGCTGGCCGCTTCACTGGAGCGGCCTGCACGGACCGTGGCCGGGTTGGTGCTTCAGATCCAGTCCTTTGTCATCACCTGTGGATGGTTGATGTATGCAATCACACGCGGATTCGTCTTTGATCGATACTTGCTGACCTGGCTCGTCGTGATGCCGATCGCATGGGTGCTGCTGCTGCCGCGGGTGCTCGTGGCGATTCAGATCGTGCCGCTGCTGGGCGCGTTGGCATGGTTCATATATACGTGGTTGTATTGACCCGGCATACTCGCGTCAACAGGACAGGAAGACCGGTCCCCGCGGCCCCTCGAACTTCTGCTGTTCACCCCGCTGTGATCAACTCAGTCCGGCACGATAATTTTGGGAGCCTCTGCTTGGCCACCCTCACTCTCGGCAGGCTTCGCCGCTTGTTCTGCCAGCAGTTGCGTAATTTGCACAAACCGACTTCGCAACTCAGTCAGCACCGCGCCGAGTTCCTTGGATTCC
>JASMMN010000164.1 GCA_030748155.1 Phycisphaerales bacterium | reverse complement strand
AATCAGCGGCAAGAAGACCCCGAATGCAACATCCAGACCGCCTGTGTAGACGATTGCACGTCCTTCGATGGCAGCCCTACGCATCCAAACCACAAAGATGATGACGGAGGCAACGAGTAGGAGGGCGACGATGATGCCGAGTGCTGCAAACCAGTCCGAGGCGACATGTTCAGCCTCTTCCAGAGGGGTTGCGGTCTTTGTGGTCAGTTGAAGCAGTGTGGGGATCATGAGCTGACGGTTTCCGGTTGTGGTTCGCAGAGTTCAGTCAGGGCCCTGCCGAGTTGATCCAGATCGCCGCCGCATGGATCCGGCCGCGCATCCAGCACCTCCGAGAGCGTTTTGCGCGCGATTCCGGCTGCCCATGGCGGAATCGAACCAACTGTTGATGGTGGTCCTGTCACGAAGGACGTGATCACGGCGATGGCATCGGTGAGCTCCTGAATCGCCTCAGGGTCCGTCGAGAGCTGCATGTGCTCCACCCGCACCCGTCCAGCGAGCGCGCAGAGTTGGCTTCCTGCGTTCTCAAGTCGTCGGGCAGCCTCCGCGCTTTCAACATAGAGCGATCTGGCCTCGGTGATTGCGGCTTCAGAGCGGGGCACCTGGTCCAGCAATGCCGCCGCAATCTGGCTTGCCATTCTGCAAACACCGCTGAGGTCGTGCATCGTTCGAGAGAGCACGAGATTCCGTCGCCAGAGTCGAATGGCTTCGTCCACATTGCCGAGTTGCTTCTCACAGTCGCCGAGCGCTCCGAGTGCGATGCCCTGTCCCTTTTTGTCGCTCAGCCAGGGCTCGCGGTTCAGGGCAAGCGACGCAGTCAACACCGGCTTGGCGCGGTCCGGGGCTCCAGAGCCGACAAGGGCAAGGCCCATGGCATTGAGCAGTTCGGATTGAATCGTCAGGATGTCGCGACGCTGCGCGAGTTCTTCAGTCTCCTCAAGGGCAGCATCCATGGCGGCGGCGGTCCGTTCATACGCCTCAATCTGGTCACCTGCAGGCTGCCGTGGCATGGCGAAGGCGTCATAGAACATGCCGCGAAGCCGCTGCGCCGGCGTGAGGTCATTCCGGCCAAGCATCTCTCGCAGCCGAGCCCTCGCGAGATCTCTGTCACGCGGGTCCGCCGATCGGGATCGCCTCTCGGCATCAAGCAATTCAATGTCAATCTCAATGCGGCGAGTTGCCTCATTTTCGGGGTGTTTGGAAGCCAGTGCTTGAACCCATTCGGCAGTGCTTGCCCGCAACGCATCGTCTTCCCCACTGGCGGTCAGACACTTGACAAGGTCGAGACCCAGTTGAGCCGCGTCTTGAACGGAGACGGTCTCAGGGTGATGCCGTGCGAACTCAACCGCCCGCGTCAGCACCCGACGTGCCGGCCTGAAGAGGCACAGGCTGGTGAGCCGAGCGCCAATCATGGCCGCATACCTGAAGGCATCGGTGGCGTTGGCATCATGGACAGCCCACGCGTGGTCAGCAATTGCGATGAGGTCGTGGTCCGGCACGTGATCGGGAATCTCCGTCGAGATTCCGTAGGAGGCGACCAGATGTTCGACCAACCGCTTGTGATAGGCGCGGGCGAGCTCGGACGACTGCTTCAACTCATTGGGGTCCTCGCTGCACATGGATCGAAGCACCCGTACCACGCGTTTGTCGGTGAATTCATAGTGATCGTCGCGGTGCCTGTTATCCGAAATCAGTTGCTTGTCCTCGGCAGCCCGAAGCTGTTGCAGCAAGGCAATCAGGTCCACCCTGAACACGTCAGCGACCACGGACGGGCGAAACGTCCTTCCGACGACGGCGCAGCACTGCAGGATGTCCAACAACTCCGGGTTGAGTTCCTGCAGATCCGCGCGGACGAGTCCGTCATAGCCGGAGTCGACAGGCAGCGCGTCCAGATCTGCCGAGGCCGCAAGCCGAACCCGCCGCTGACCTGGCTGGAGCATCCCTTTGGCCAGTGCCGCTTTGAGAAGTGCCAGGACGTCCAGAGGTGTGACGAGATCGCGGGCATCCAGAACGCGGCGAATCCTGGCAGCGTCCGTCGGCAGCATGTTGAGCCATTGCTCACCGCTCAGCAGGGCCTCTCGGATCTGGGGCCATCCTGCACTTGAGAGGTCCGCCATGGCGGTGTCGTGCAGGCGAATGGTCCCATCGGTGTTGAGTTCGTCGAGCCACGAGCGGAACACGGCGCCGCTGGCAGAACTCTGGCCACGTGTGGCGAAGATGAAGCACACATCATTCTCGCCCGAGTCCCTTGCGTCCTCGGCAATCGTCTGGATGACGTCCGGCAACACGCCCATGACTCCAGACTCCTCGGCCCAGTGCATGTCGTCGAGGATGAAGACCACGCGGGTGCCGTCTCCCGTGATTCGCGTCAGTACCTTGCCAACGGTCTCCGCGACCTCTTGGCGCGACATCTCATGGTCATCTTCTTCCGATGGCGCGCCTGCCATGAATGATCCGAGCCCGCCGGTGGCGAGCGGGGCAATGGTGCTGCCGACCGTCGCGAGGCCCTTCTGCAGACCCTTGGCGAGTGATCGCGGATCCTTGAACTGAGACGCATCGACGTACTCAGCAAGTGCTTGGGCGAAAGGCTCGAACGAGATGTCCGATCCGCCGCCGGCAGGGTCGTCACAGTCGCCGAACAGGACTTCGCAGGGGTGGTCGGGATCCTCGGCGGCCAGAGTCCGCCTGCATTGGTCCGCGATACTCCTGGCCAGCCGAGTCTTTCCAGCGCCGCGGTCGGCTTCGATGAGCACGACTTCGATCTGAGGCACACGCGAGTCTGGGCCGACCAGGTGGGTGACCGCCGTATCGATGGCCGCCCGGGTGGCGTCGGTCACGATCATTGGCGGCGACGTGAGCATGGCCGAGACGGATGCCTCGGTCGCGGTGCCAGCGAGGTCTTCCACCTTCGGCTCAGCGACGCCGGAGCGGCGGCGAGCCACCCACCGCAGAATGGTCAGATCAGCAAGCATGATGGCGACAGCCCCTGCTGCCCCCACCACGACGAGTCGCGGGTCGCCCGTCAGAAGCACCACGAGAAAGGACACCCACACACCGATGGTGATGGCCGCCCGAACTCTGGACAGCAGGGTGGTCTTCCCGCTGGAGCGGCCGAGATGCATGCCGATTGCGACCGCGGCCGCAACGGTGACTGAGACGAGGCATCCCAGCGCCACCATCGCCGCCTGGGCCCCTTCGGATTGCCAGATGGCGCGAATGGCCCATCCACCTCCACCGAGTGTCGCCGCCCCGAGTACCAGGGCAATCGTGTCAGCATCACCCAGCCTGCTTCGGGCCACCTTCAACTTGGCCAGCGCCAGGTATGGCACGGCAAACGGAAGAAGCGTGACCGATGCCAGGCTGAGACCGATCCAGGTGATGCCCTTGGTCGACAACATGGGGATACTGAGGTTGGCGTCCATGGAGTCAAGGCCTGCGGATGTGATCGCCGCAGTGGCCAGCCCAACGCCCGCCACGGCGGGAGCGATCCACCACACAAGCGGCTCGTCTCGCGCCAAGGCGCGATCGAGGCGGCGGCAGATCCAGTAGCACAACACTCCGGCGGGCCAGCCAGCACTCGCAGCAAGGAGGAATCCCCACCAACCTCCCGGCGGCATGCTCATCGCCAGGCCGTCCGACGTCCACAACTTCGATGTGATGCCCCCCTCAGCCGACGGCGTCCACACTTGCAGGGAAGCCTGACCAGCGTGCAACGGCCCATCGGCAAGCGACTCCTTGGCCATGATGACGGCGACACCGGGCGGTGATGATGTCTGCGTTGACAGCGCCGCGATGAGTTCTCGAAGCGCGTGCGCAGGCATCGTTCCGTGTCGTATGGAGGCGATGTCCTGCGCGTCGATGACTTCAAACAGGTCACGATCGTCGAGTACGAGGTGATCCGTGACGGACTGAAGCGTCGACCGCAGTGACCTTTCGACGCCGACATTGCCGGCTTCAGAAACGCCCAGCACGATGTGCTGTCCAGGCGTGGACGCAAGGACAGTGCCCGCGCGTGAAGTGAGCAGGCCGGAGACGGCGGCCTTCATGGCTGCTGACTCGGCGTTGCCCGAGACGAGCAGTTGTTCCTGATGCCAGAGGATTCGAAGGGGGGGGAAGACCGACTCAAGCGTTCCCTGAGCGCCAGAGACGGCAGCGTCGAGTTCCTGCAGGCCCCGATGCGCGGCCGCCAACTGTCTGGGGGTTGCGGTGCTATTGGCGTCGAGCACGGCGTTGTAGGCGCTTCTGGCCAGATCGATATGCACGATGTCACCCTTGCGCGGGCCTTCCAGCACATCCAGATGGATGTCAGCGATGCGGAGCAGGTGGTCGGGCGTCGTGGCGTGGGCCGACGTCGGCGCCGCCGATGTGGCGGCGATACCAGCGATGGCAAGGGCGATCAGGCTCACGGCGCGGCTCCGGTGCAGGCCGGAGCAGGCGTTGAAAGGTCAAGCGTGAGCGTGGGCTCGAGTTCGACGGTGTCGTCCCGGCCGGATCGGATGGGAGACATCATGTGGTACCGATCTCTCCAGTAGAGCAGGCGATTGATGGCACTCAGCGAAGCACGTTCGCCTCCCAACCGCTCCCGAAGTTCATCACGCTGCATCGCTCCATCCTGAAGCGCTTCAATGATGTCCGGCAGCCTGCTGTTGCATTGCACCGCCAGTGTGTCCAGCGCTGGTCGTGCAAATGAAGGCCACGTTCCGGGGCCGTCGCAGCCGGCAGCGGCGATCAGGGCCTCGACCCAGGCATCAAAGACGGGTCGGTCGACCTGCTCAGCCGGTACCTGCAACCAAAGACCCAGTCTCACGGCCTCCGGGACCTTGTCGGACTCGGGCCATGCATCGCTGCACGGCTGCAGGTGAGGCGCGATGGCAAGTGTCTCGTCCATTCCACCGAACCAGGTGAGCCAGAGTTCCCCGGCGCCTCGTCCCGGGAGCATGCGGCCCAATGCCGTGTGTGGGCCACCGGAGCCGGGTGGATCGCCAAGCCGGAAGAACTCGAGCGAGTTGCGAATCCACTGTGCAGTGGACAGGGATGGTCTGACGCCGACCCCGGCTGCATGCAGGGCATCCGCGTGCGGCATCAGCCAGTTCGCGCCTTCGGAGTCCAGATCGAGCGGGGCAATCGTCTTATTGCAAAAGGTGGCGCCGCTCGACTTGTGAACATCCTGCATGTACCCCCGCCGTGTGAGGCTGGTCAGCGTCTGGGCCGCCTGCGTGACGGCGTCTGCGTCCGCGGCTTTCTCGATGGTCGTTCCCAGCCAGAATGTGGGCTTCTCGCTTGCCTCCGGCCCGCCGATCTTCTTGGCAAATGACTTGTAGAACCGAACCCCTGGTGCAGCGCCATGTTCAAGTTTTGCTTGAACCCAGTTGACACCGGATCGCGACATACCGGGCGCGCCGGCCTTGGCGTTGACGATCAAGTCGTAGCCGCCACCTGACTGGCCGCTTCGGTAACACCAGCCGCAACACACATAACTTCCGCTCGGATCCGCGATGTCCTGGATGCACA
>JASMMN010000163.1 GCA_030748155.1 Phycisphaerales bacterium | reverse complement strand
TCGCGATGTGAGTGAGGCCGACGCACTTGGCTACGTTTCCGGCTGGTCGGTCGCCAATGATGTCACCGCCCGCTGGTGGCAGAAAGAAGGCAGCGGCGGTCAGTGGATTCGCGGCAAGAGCTTCGACACGTTCTGCCCGCTTACGCCGCCAGTACCTGCGTCGTCGGTTCCCGATCCACAGAATCTCCGACTGAGGACGAGTCTTTGCGGAGCCATCATGCAGGAGGCGAGTACCGCAGACATGATCTTCTCGGTCGCCGCCTTGATCGCCGAGCTGTCGCGAGGAATAACGCTCCTCCGAGGCACAGTCATACTCACAGGCACGCCATCCGGCGTCGGCGCCGCCCGCACGCCGCCTCGATTCCTGAAGGAGGGTGACATCGTTGAGATCACGATCGAAGGAGTGGGCACCCTCCGGAATCCGATTCGATAGATTGAGGCAGCGGTTTGCCTAGGATCGGCGACTACTTCCGTTCGACTCCGGCCCCCTGCTTCGCATCCGCTCCCTCCGCTTCACGAACAGCTCTCGCCGCGATCGCCGCGCGGAAGGCCTCTATTCCAGGTGGCTCCGGGAGAAACTCATCGATACTGACCCGTCCGGCCAAGGGTCCCATCTGCAATTCACGCTCAACCAACGGGCGAATCCGATCGGAAGTGCGGAGTCGGAGTTCTGGTTCAAACTCATCGACCTGAGCCCAGATTTGCGCCCGCTCCTCATATGAAACAGTTGGGTCGATCATGAGTTGCAAGAAGGCGATTTCCGCCGACTTGCCCAGTACCGCCACGAGATCGCGCATGCGACCCGTGCCCATCTTGGTATCAAAGTCGATGCCTTCGTGGGTACGAAAATACTGCGTCACTTCGTTCGCGAATTTGATTGCTTCCTTGTACACATCAGGGCGGCGTTGCCCAATGCCAACGCGGAGCCCGTATCGCAGCGACGCAATCACGTCATTGGGAGCCATATGTGGCTGACGGTCATATTCCCCCTTGGTCTTGTTCATAACGAATACATCGAGATCTTCGTTGTACTTATGATTGGGGGGGCTCGCACCTCGACCAAAGAGGCCATCCAGACGATCCAGCATCGCGCGGGCGCGGTCCAACTCGCCTGCACGGTAGGCCTCTCGAATAGCCGACGACATGAAGTTCTCCATGAAGGGCATGAACGTCTCACCCCCAGCACCCCTCGCATCGATGTACTTGATGTACAACTTCTCGAACATACGATCGATGGTGTCGATAAACCTCGGCTCCGGAATTCGACCGGGCATGGACGGGGAATATGGGTCGTAAGTAACACGCCCAGAGCGGGCAAGCGCCTGAAGTGAATGAAGTTGTTGCCGATCTATGTTGATCGCGTGGTGCTCGTTCTCGTGCGTCACGCGATGGTTCCCCAGTTGTGAACCCAACCGAGCGAAATACAAGGCGTGCGCTTGCGGATGCCGCCAATCAAGCGGACCGAGGTCTCGCGTGTATTCGTACATCTTGTCCGGCTTCATGTTGTACTCATCCAACAACACTCGGTACCGGACATGCTCCAGCAACGTTTTCCATGCCTCTTCAAGCGATTCATCAGCCATCAACTCATCGAGTACGACGAACAGACCGTCGTCCTGATCTTCGAGCATCGAAGCCGCCTCGAGTTGCCGAGCAATCCACGACTGCTCACGAATGGACTGCCACCACGCGATCTTCCGAAGGAACTCGGAGTCCAACACGACATCGTCGTCCCCAGTAAACGGCATCAGACCCTCCCCGAGCCGGGCAAGCAATTCCCGCACCTTTGGTGTCCGCTCGACGGCAGCCTCCCGCGTTTCGGGAGCATCGGCGATCGCCTTGATCCATGCGATTCTCGCATCGAGATCGGGGGGAGGCTCGCCAAGCAGTTCTTGCCACTCCTTGGCGAATTTCTGCTTGTAGTAGGGGTGGGCGTCATCGGTCACGCCATCGACTTTGTGGCCGAGCCAGAAGGCGAGGTCTTTGTACAGAAGCGTCTCATTTGGGTTGTATCGCAACCCCTCGTCTCGAATGAGCCGAATGCCCTTGTTGACCCAATCCCACCGTTCCTCGGGCGTATTGGTCAATACGGAGATGTTGTAGGCCATGTTGTGCCCGTGGAAGATCCAGACCTGCGGGAACCGGGGCTGCAACTTGGTGATGAGCCTGGCATCCTCAAGCATGTCGTAGTACAGACCCTTGTCCTGCATGAGGTTGAGTTTGATCCAAAGGTAGTCCACAACAAGCCCACGAAGCGCGCCGATCGCCGTTCCGATCGCAACGATGGGCGGCGCGTTCTCGACCGTGACATCCGTGTACCGCAGGCTATGTCGCTCGGCTCGATCTGCAATACCGGGCAACATCGAGCCTCCCACACCCAAACCAGCAACAGCCAAGGCCACCGCGCCGAGCTGAATCACCCTGTCTCGCATCATTCGTCTGCCATCACAATCATTGATCGCCGCTGTACAGAGAGAGTTGCCGTTTGCTCAGAATGAACCAGCCGACGAGCAAGCCACCGCCGCCCCAAGAAAGCACCAAGACGATGCCCGAGCCAATCCGCTCCCACGAAATCAGACGGCCCTGTACGAGCCGATCGACGGGCTGGATTTCGCCGAAGGCACGCAGTGCATACACCATGATCGAAGCGACGGTTCGCACCGAATCCTCGATTACTGACTGAATCACCGCCCCCACGCCTTCACCCTGCATCGGCCCGCCGCCATACGCGTTGAGTGTCGTGGCCAACCACGGCGCGATGCTGGCGGCTGCATACAACGAAAAAACAACCAAGCACGCCACAGGAAAACTGAGGAAGGTGGAAACCGCACAGGCGACGGCAGCGAGGATCATCAGTTTCAAGAACAGCATGCCCATCCCCCGAGCAAAGTTCGCCCCGAACGTGCCGGCTGGGTATTCAAGTTCCAGTTCATCCGGCTGCCAGAAAATGGCGAAGGGTTCCTTCGTCCCCGCTCCCAATGCCATCGCCTCAAGGTCGAGCGGCCACCGCCAGTCGGTACCCGAGGGAGGCGGCACATGCGTGAGATTGACGATCGATACGTCGAGTGTCCCGTCATCGGTAATCGCGGTCACAGGCAAGTCGATGGTCTGAAAGACGGTAGGAATAAACGCACCGACCGCGCCGCTGGATCGATCCTCACCCACTGCAAACCCGACGGCCCGCCGATCGTGCTCATCAGAGGCCCCGCCAACGAGCCTGAACTTCAAACGAATCGGCAAACCAAGTTGCTTGGCCTCGGTGAGACCTTCGAAGTGGAGTGTCTCCCATGGGCGCCCTGACCGGTCCAACACAGTCTCTACGAGCCTCCGCTGCTGATCGAATTCATCCCGAACTCGTTTGCGAAGCAATCGATGAAGTCCCAGTGGAGCTTCCCCGTCGGCGAACTCCTGATACTCGGGGTCTTCGAGCAGAATCTGATCGACACGGCTCCGAATAGCCGACTCATCAAGTTCCTCGTACACCGGTGGCATGCTCCGCCTGGCGACCAGCACGTCCTCCATCAGCGCGGCCTGTTCGGCAAATTCCACACGAGTCCGAGGCATGTACGAATTCCGCGTGTATTGCACCCAGCCGAAGGACCAACCTCCTGCGATCGCCAGCATGACACCGCCGAGCAGGACTACCCCGATCCACTTTCCGAATAAATAACTCGCACGACCAAGCGGCTTGGTCACCAGATGCCAGATGTGGCGATCACGAATATCAAAACAGATGGAACTACATCCGACAAGCAGCACTAAGAGGGCCGCAATCGAAAACGCGAACCCGAGACTACGTGCAAGATAGGCCTGCACGATGTGCCCGATCGGTGCCGACTCGTCGAGCGTGAGCGGCAACAACGGCAGAACCAGCAGCAGGATCACGACGAAGCCCATGGCCAGCCGTGTTCGCGATACCTCTCGGAGCAAGGTGTGCGCCACCGCCATCCAACCATGCCGCCCGGCCAGCATCATTTGAAGCCCCCGAATCGCCATCAAGAAGGTTGACAGCAGGAAGGCCATCGCAATCGGCACGCCCACCCATCGATCCCACGCCAGAAGCCAGAAAGCCCACGAGACTCCGCTGCCCCCAACCAAGAGTACCCCGACCTGGACCATCAGCCCCGACCAGATCACGCCTACGCCGATCGCCATGCACAGGAACATCATCGCCCATGCGATTTCTGTCTCGAGCAAGAGCCACCGCGGCGCCCATCCCGGGATCCAGTCACGAAGCAGCACGAAGACGATCCGCTGAACGTCCGTAGGTGTACCGTCTTCATCGATCAGCGTCTGGAGTACCTCAACCGGTCCGGCGTACTCCTGCCCTTCGACCACCACAGTGCCGCTCTCACGAAGCAGCGTTCCGTAGACCGCAGCCTCATCACTGGTCAGGGACTGGCCGAGGGATCGAGCTGCTTGATCCCATTCGTGCCTGATTGACACGACGGATCCGAAGAAACCCGCCGATGCCGCGACAACCACAACAGTCGCCAACACCCGGAGCCATGATCTTCGTTGCAGCAGATCGAGTCTGCCCCACAACGCGATGAGTCCGTTCACGCTTGGTCACCCGAATCTTCACTGTCCCCGCCGCCGGTGAGACGATCGATCATCGACTGATCCACATCCGAAGGAGTCGGTTCGGCCGACGGGCTGGTCTTGGCCTTGGTTGGCGCGGCTTCTTGTTCGCTCAGCAGTGACTCCAGTACCTCTTCTGAGGGGCCCGGTGCCGCCGCTTCGGTCTCGACCACGACGCGGGCTGCCCCGCTGGCCACGTCCGATCGCTGGAGTCGATCCACCAGATCCACGGCGTCTTCCTTCTCCTCACGGAGGAAGTCCGCCGTATGCCCGCCCTCGGTCGCGCCAGATGTCGCGATCCGCTCCAGCCGCGCCTTCTCGACGATCTCAAGAAACAGGTCTTCGAGCCGCTGCCTCGGGCTCTCTACCTGCTCGATCGCGATACCGCTGGCCTGAAGCACTTCCTCAATCCGATCGATGGCCTTCTGATTGAGTCGCCCCGTCCGGATGACCGTGTGCTCGGTGTCCTGAAGCAAGCCGTCGACCGTGCCTTCTGCCCGAATGCGACCCCCATACAGCATCACCATGTGATCGCACACATCCTGAACATCACCCAGCAAATGCGAACTGAGCAGGATCGTTTTGCCGCGTCCCCGCAGGTCCAGGATGAGTTCCTTGACCAACTTGGTGCCAATCGGATCCAGGCCCGATGTCGGCTCGTCGAGAATGAGAAACTCCGGGTCGTTCACAAGTGCCTGCGCAAGCCCGATGCGGCGCATCATGCCCTTTGAGAACTCGCCGACGTGCCGGTGGGCCACGCCCGAGAGCCCCACCATGTCCAGCAGTTGCTCGCTTCGATGCCGTCGCTCGACCCGCCGCAGCCCAAAGAGCCGCCCGTAATAGTCCAGAGTTTCCAGCGGTGTCAGGTATCGGTAGAGGTAGGATTCCTCCGGCAAGAAGCCGATGTGCCGCTTAACCGACACATCGGTCGGAGGCCGACCAAAAACGGCAAGACGGCCCGCAGTCGGGCGGAGAAGACCGAGGATCATCTTGATCGTGGTGCTCTTCCCCGACCCATTCGGGCCAAGTAAGCCGAACACCTCACCCGAGCGGATATCAAGATCGATGTGATCGACGGCAAGGGCCCGGGTTCGCATCCAGAAGTCTCGAAAGGCGCGGGTCAGCCCTCTTGCCTCTACGACGGACTCACCCCGCTGTGTCTTCGTCACCATCGAACTCACCGCTCCTCCCGCATGCCACGGAGTCGGCCTTCTTCGTCAATCATCAACTGCCGGGCAGCGGCGTCACCCTTGAGTTCATCCACCCGGCGAAACACATCCAGCGCCGTGCCGAGCCGCGTGCCCCACGTGTCCTCTTCTCGCCGCTTCAAGTCGCTGCGGCGCCGGGCATCGCGGACATGCTGCTGCCCAGAGATATCCAGCCGCAGTGAACCCAGTGCCAGCGGAACATACAGCAGTTCGGCATCCTCAGCAGACAGCACATTGCGCTTGGCTCGAAGAAGCCGCTCAGCGACGACGAGGTCCGGATGTTCGTGCCAACTCGGAAGAAGGCTCTGGAACCTACGCGATTCACTTCCGATTGTCTTCTCGATTTCGGTCCTGTAGCGATGCGCACCGCTCATGGCACGAAACACATCCCCGCTGGCATCATCGCCCTCAAGCCAGTGATCGATCTTTGCAAGCGCGTCGTCGCCAGTGCGACCGGCATTCCATTCCGACTCATACTCGTCGATCAAACCCGCAAGATCGCCGTACCGCTCGCCCGCGACTCCGATCAACTGCTCTTGGGCCGCCTGCCGAGCACCCTCGATGTCCGCTTCAACCTGCTGGCTGACTCGAGAAAAATCCTCAAACGACTTCTGGAGGTACAGCGGCGGCTTCGGCTCATTTTGAAGCGTGACATCCACAATCCGAATACCGCACTCGGCTTCGTCGAGTACGGATTGAGCCCGCTCCTTCAACAACGAACGCAACGCATCCGACGTGAGCGTCTCACGCAACTCTCGCAGCGTATGACGAGCCGCGACTGAGACGGTCGCCTTTTGCAGGGCAAGCCGAACGAGGCCATTCGCCTCGGTATCCGCCAAGGCTTCTAGGAATCTCTGTGGATCCACGATCTCGAATCTCGCCACTGAGGCAACATGCCCGATCTCACGATCACTGGTCAGGAATGAACCGTCTCGCTCTGGCTTGATGCGATCGGTAGCCTTGGCTTGTTGTACAGATCGCTCGCGTCCCTGCACACCAACCCCCCGAGTGACAAAGGCATCACCGTCATCCACGGACCGCCCTTCCGCCTGAAAGACGACGAACTCGCCGACCGGCGGGGGCCAGTTCATTTGGAGACCCGAGTCAAGCCCGTCCCGGTCAACGATGGCGCCCCACAACGTGGCTACGCCACTCTGGTTTGCCTCGACCGTCTTGAAACCGGAAAAGAGATACAACACCAGTAGGCACAAAATAGTGATCTGGAGCAGGCGAAAGCTCAGTTGGAGCGCATCGGCAAGCGACCGATTCGCAGGGTCCATCGCCTCTCGAAGTTGGGCGGCATCCCCAACACCCTGCGCAACCTCAAGTCGAGCCGATGCGGCGCGATGCGACTCGTGGTCTTCCTGATCGTGGCGGTCGGGCGTATCGTTCACTTGCTCGCTCCACCGTCCCCGGAGGACAGCACATCCCCGGTCCCCTTGGCCTCAAGAAGATGCCACGGCTTCATGTCGGTATCGATCACGAAGGTCGTATTCTCTGAAAGCGATTGTTCAAGGGCATCGACCCACAGCAGGAATATCGCCAACTGCTCGTCCTTTCCCATCTCCGTGAGGTATCGCGCAGCCAACTCCTCGCCTTCGGTGCGAATCTCCTGAGCCCGCTGCGAGGCGAATGCGAGAATCTTCTCGGCAACGCCAGCGGCCTGCGAACGAATCCGCTCGGCTTCTGCGGAGCCTCGTGCCCGCTCGCTGTCGGCCAGCGTGTCGCGACTGGCCCGCATCCGCCGCACAACCTCGCTGGTGGTCGACTCTTTGAACGCGATACGACTGATTCCAACACTGACCGGCTTGACGCCCTCGGAGACCACCGAATCCATACGGGCCAGAACGGCCTCCTCGGCCTCTGCCAGGCGGCTCTCCTTACCGAGCAAGTCGTCAAAGGAGTACTTGGAGAGGATCGTGATCGCGTCGCGAAATTGACTCCGCAATGAGTCGCGGGCTGCTGTCAGGTCTGGAAAAGAACGATAAAACTGAAGCGGCCCCTCGGCTTCGCGGTCCACGCGCCAAAGCATGAATCCACGAACAACAATCTGTTGCCCGTCAGTGGTCTGGATATTCTCAAGCGGCGATTCGAGAATCTGCAGCCGCGTGTCATACAGGCTGACCGAATCGGCAAAGAACGGAAGCCGAAAATGCAATCCAGGCTCGCGAATGATGCTGGTCTCATCAACCTTGCCGAACGTACTTCGAATCGCGACCTGATTGTAGGCCACGGTAAAGGTCATGCTGAAGAGAATCAGCACTCCCAGAATGACCAGTCCGACGATTATTGCTGTTGCCTTCTTCATAACCACTATTCCTCGCGCTCGGTTCCGTCGAGCAGCGACTCCGAAAATACGGTGTTGGGAGATGCCAGTTCACGCAACTCGACACTGAGGTCGAGTTTCGAAGGATCGATGCCCATCACGTACTTCCGCATTTCCGGCAGGTACTGGGCGTACAGTTTCATGATTGAACGTTGCCTGAAGAGTTCGGGAGCCGCCACCCATGCCGCCTGCTGCCCGCGAACTCGAGCGGCCTGACCTCGCCTCCCGAGCATGCCTAACAGGCGGCTACGCTCAGCGGCGGCAATAATCTGATACGCGGCGCCTCCACCCTGTCGCGAGACTGTCTCCGCCTCGTTGACGGCTTCTTGCAGGGCTGCCTGCAGAGGGGCGAGATCTGTATCGTCAGCGGCGGCACCGATGGCTGCTCTGGCCACCTCGACCTTGTTCACCGCATCTACCAGCGGCTCGACAAACGCAGGATTGCCGACTGCAGAGTTGAGGACATTCGTCCGCTCTCGCTCGGCGTCCCGCGTCGTTCGAAGGTGCTGCTGGAAGGCCACCGGGAGATCTTCAAAACTCTGGACCGCTTTCTCCGGCGGCGCCACAATCGGAACATTCACCGACACGATCTCAATACCGGATTCAAGCGTGTCAAGTCTGCCTTGGATCAAGCCCCGAAGCGACTCGCCCAACTTTCCGCGATCAGTTGTCAACGCATCATCCAAATTGAGCGTTGCGAAATACCGCGTGGCCTCCGCCACGGAGATCGATCGAACAATTCGCTCCCGGTCCGTCAACCGCTGCCGTCTCGCACGGTGATCGGTCCCAAAGTCGAGGTACTGCAGCAATCCGCCGCCTTCCGACGCCTCCTCGACACCGCGGACCCGCCACATGAGCGTTATCCGGGCTCGCACGAGCGCCCATCCGACATCATCTACGATGGGGTCGCCAGTCGCCTCGAGATCAGCAACCAATGCATCGGCTGCTTCCTGACCAAGTGAGGAGGGCCGAACGATGAACTGGTAGTCCTTGGCCTTGTTCTCGAGTTCGACCGGCTTGCTCCAATTGTCATATCCCGACACACCGCTCTCCGGAGGAGTCACCGCAAGCGATCGCACCTCGGTGACATCATGCAGCGTGGAATACTCGAACGGCCAGGGTAGTTTCCAGAATGCGCCAGGCGACTGAACTTCGCCTTGGCTGGTCGGGATGATTCGGCCTGCGCGAAGCCGAAGTCCTTCCTGCCTTCCATCCACGACGACGAGCGTACTCATCGCAAGCAAAGAGACGACGCACAACACCGCAAGCCAGACTCCGCTCCGCAAAACAAGTTGGTAGCCCCAAGAACTGGTGATATCGAAGCCGAACTGGTAATTCACCGCCTCATTGATCGAACGGACAAACGAGTCCGGCCGCGAAAGCAAGCTCAGTGCTCGCGAATCGAAGGCAGCCCGTGGGTACTCTCCGGCAACCCGAGGGCGATACACATTCAGGATGATGGCCAGCACGATCTCGACTGCAACCGCAAACATGAAGATCGGGATCGCCCACGCGACGCCCTCGATGATGCCGGGCAGTTCAAAGAAGCGAAACACAACGCCGATGGCGATGGCCAGG
>JASMMN010000162.1 GCA_030748155.1 Phycisphaerales bacterium | reverse complement strand
TGCCCGTGTTCAACTGGTGCTCGCCGATACAGATGAGCCCTTGGTCAAGCCCATCGAAACGACTATTCGAGTGCCCGCGGATGGGCGGCTGGCGATGGCTGGAGGGATTGCCATCGAGAATCTGGCTGAAGCCATTCGCGGATGTGTGGTCGGTGAGAGCAGGACGTTCGAATCGATCGTCCCGAAATCACTCAGAGGTGCTGAACATGCCGGTCAGCCTGCGCACTGCACCGTGGAAATCCAGTCGACTGAGCGCATCACGCCAGTATCGATCGACGAACTCATCAAAAGATATGGGAGTCCAAGCGAGGTGACGCTTCGCCAGCAGGTGAGGTTGTCACTTGAGCATCAATTCAGCATCGAGCAGCAGCAGCACCTCACCGACGCAGTCTTCGATGCCCTGACCGAGCGTATCACCTGTCCTGTTCCAACTCGTGTAGTTGCCAAGAGGGTTGCTGAGCAGCAGGAGCAGATGATCAAGTCAGCGGTGGAGTCGGGCTTGGAACCAGCGGAAGCCAAAACTATTGCAGATGAAAAAAAGAAGCGGGTGCTGGCCAGCGTGATGAAGGAAGCCAACCGCTCGGTGATCGGCATGCTGCTGCGACAAAAGTTACAGGTTGGCTTGAGTGAACAGGATGTCGAATCGCGTATTCGGGCCATGGCTGGCCTTCGAGGCATGCGCCCCGAAGACGTACGCAAGGAAGTCCTTGATGCTGGCCAGATCGACATGGTGGCGAAGCAAGCATTCGAGTCCAAGATAGCCGAGGAGATTCTCGCCGAATCCACTGTACGGGATGCTCCTGCCGCTGAAGTTGGACTTCGGGGTGCCTGATCGCGATGTGGCTCCGCCTGCTCACGTTGCTCGGACTCGCGATGGTGCTTTGGTCCTGCTCCGAGCCGGCGAATCTCCCCCGGCCGGATCTCTCGGCAACAGATCCACTCGTCGCAGACATCGTGCAGCGTTCGCTCCGCAAAGTTGAAGCCAATCCGGCGTCGCCCACCGCGTGGAACGATTTGGGACGGGCTTGCTATGCCAACGGTTTCCCGGCCGAAGCCAATGTCGCGTTTTCGCGATCTCTGGAGTTGGATGCCTCCCAGCCAAAGGTGTGGTATTTGCGAGGCATGGTTCGTCGCGAGCAGTACGACCTTGCTGGTGCGATTGACGACTTTGCAGCCGCGATGAAATTCGATGCTGCCTCGCCACACCTGCGGTGGCGGGCGGCGTGGGTGGCGATGGAGAACAGCGATCTGTCTCAAGCCGTCGAACTTGCAGACGAGGCGATGCGATTGGCACCGAACGACCGTAATGCCAGAAGGGTCCGGGCAAGGTTGTATCTTGAGTCCGACACGCCCGAGAAGGGCGTTGCCATGTTGGAACCACTTCGTCAGCAGAATCCCGCTGACCGCGACGTACTCTGGCTCCTTGCCAGATTGATGCGGGCATCGGGGCAGGGGGTGGAAGCGAAGCAGTGGGCGGACGCGGCTGGAACCGCCACACCGCTCTACAGCGATCCTTGGGTGCAGTGGGCGATGGCGGTCAAGGCAAACCCGAGGATGCAGTCTCGCCGCGTCTTGACGATGCTTGAGCAGGGAAACCTCGCCGGAGCCGACATGGCCCTCAAGCGTTTTCTGAATTTCTACCCGGACGATCGCAATGGGCCGCTGCTCCAGGGACTCATGTTCGCGAGGAAGGGCCTTCCGGATGTGGCCGTCGAGCACTTTGAGCAGCTCGCTGTGACCTATCCGGATTGGGCGGCACCGTGGCAGCAACTGGGCATGCTGAGAATGCGACCAACGCCAGGAGCACCTGCCCCCTCGCAGGCGGCCCTGTCTGCGGCCATCACCGACTTCACCAAGGCGATTGAGTTGGACGCAGATCTGACGGCTGCCCACGCAACGCTCGGGCAGGCGCACGCCATGGCTCGGCAGTGGGAGCCAGCCATCGAGCAGTTTGAAGTTTGCGTCGAGGCAGAACCGCTGATGCGGCCGCACCGCACCAATCTGGCGGTGGCGTTTCTGCAATCAGGCCGCGGCGACAAGGCGGTGGCGGTGCTCGATGCGGCCGATGCGATGTTGGGAGACCCACCCCCGCCGGCGCTGGCGACGCGGGCTCGAGCCGAGATCAAGCGAGGCGATCTGGACGCCGCCCAAGCGGCACTGGTGCGGCTTGTTGAAGTCGCTCCGGGGCATCCGTCTATTCCCAAGATCCGCGCCGCGTTGCAGAAGGCTCGATCATGAGCAGACTGCTCGCCGCTTTGGGTTTCGGGCTGATGCTATTGCCCGGCGGCTGTGGCGGCGAGTCCGAATCGCCGCCTGCTGCTTCCACGCCCGCTCCCACCGGTTCGCCTTGGTTCGAGTCACAGGAAGCCGCCAGAGGCGTGGAATTCACGCTCCATACTGAACTCAGCGAGCAGCACTGGATGCCGGAAATCATCGTCGGAGGTGGCGCCGCGCTCGACTTCGATGACGACGGCTGGATGGATCTCTATCTGCTTCAGGCCTCTGGCGAGGGCGGCAACCGACTCCTTCGCAATAGGGGCGACGGCACTTTTGAGGATGTGACCGAAGGCAGCGGCGCGGGCGATGTCGGCTACGCCTCTGGCGTAGCCGCAGGCGATGTGGACGGCGACGGTGATGTCGATCTGTTCGTGAGCAACCTCGATGCCGATGTACTGCTTCGCAACGACGGCGTCGGACACTTCACTGATATCACCGCCCAGAGCGACGTCGGAGACGAGGAATGGGGGACCAGCACGACCTTTTTCGATGCCGACGGCGATGGCGACTTGGATCTGTTCGTATGCCGCTATGTGCAGTGGTCGCCCGAGACCGTGCTGCCGTGCCTTGGCATCGGCTTCAACGATTTGGAAACGCCGGACTACTGCAAACCCAATCGATATCCGCCTTCGACCGATCTCTTCTACCTCAATGACGGCGCGGGCCGCTTTGCCGACGCGGCAGAGGCGAGTGGTATTGGCTCGGTCGAGGGGTACGGACTCGGTGTGGTTGCTGCGGATTTCAACGGCGATGGCGATACCGACATGTTCGTCGCCAACGACACCATGCCCGACCGGTTCTGGCAGAACAAGGGCGACGGCACGTTCGAGGAAGCAGGTTTCAACATGGCCTGTGACCGCGACAACACCGGGCTTGCCAAGGCCGGTATGGGTGTGAGCGTCGCCGATCTCAACGACGATGGCGCGCCCGATCTGATCGTGTGCAATCTGAAGGGCGAAACCGATTCGCTCTACATCAACAAGGGCACACACTTTCGCGATGTGACTTCGCAGGCGGGACTCTCCGGTGAGAGTTTTGGATACACCCGATTCGGACTGGGCCTTGTGGATTTCAACAACGACGGACGGCTCGACTACTTTGCGGCCAACGGCGCGGTGTTGGCGGATCCAGAAGTGATAGAGGGCGATCCCTACGCGCACGACAATCTGCTTCTGCAGGGACGGCAGGATCGCTTGGGATTCCAGCCGATCGAGCACGGCGGCATCACGTCGGTTCGAGCGTGTACGAGTCGCGGCGCGATCTTCGCCGATTTCGACAACGATGGTGGTATGGACATCGTGGTTCTCAATCGCAATGCGCCAGCACGCTATCTCGCCAACACGGTCCCAGGCCGCGGAAACTGGTTGCTTGTAGATGTCCGCAATTCGAGTGGTGCGCCTGCCATCGGGGCGAAAGTCGAGTTGGACTTTGGAGATCACGTGCAAACCGGCTTTGTGCGGGCCGACTCGAGTTATCTCACGGCGCGCGACCCCCGTGTTCATTTTGGTCTTGGTGAGCGTGAACAGGTGCCGGAGGTACGGGTGATGTGGCTGGATGGCGAGTCTGTGACGTTATCTGAAGTGCGTTCCAACGCCGTACTCCGGATCGATCCACAGGGTCTCTGATCAGGTTCTCTTCATCAACTGAAGCACCGTGGATTCCGCTGGATAACGATCGAGGATGGACTCAGCAAGTTTGGCTGCCGCGTCATGGAGATCCATCGCAAGCAGGATGCGGAGCCTCAGAATGCACCATTGTTTGGCACCATTTGGCCCACCGAGTGGACCAAGTGCGAGCCGCGCTGCCGCTGGTTCACCCTGTTCGAGCAGATGCGCCGCAAGGGCTCCACGATCAACAGCGCAGGCAGTTCCGGTCTGAATCGCTCGGCGGAGCGCATCGACACCTGCTTCCGGGAGTCCCGCCAGCAGACAAAGTCGCCCGAGGGTACCCAGCGCCGAAGAGATGGGCAGTTCCGCGGCATTGATGGGCTCCAGCATCGATCGGATCTCGCCCGGGGCGTCCTTTGCTCGCAGCAGGCAGTTCGCGATGGACGTGACATGCTGGTTCGGGTGTGCCCGCGTCATGGCGTTGACGGCTGCTGGCAACGCCTCTGACTCGCCGCGGCGATTGATTGCGTACACATTCATCCAGTGGTCTACGAGGTCTCCTCGAAGGTTGACCAGCCATCCTGCGAGCGAGCCAAGTTTCTCCCATTGTTGTCGGATCAAGGCGATGGAGGCGAGCACCGCAAATCGGTAGGTCAAACAGTGTGTGGCTTTGCCGCGGGCGGGTGTGTCCGACATGGCGTGGACACGATCGACGAGTGCTCCCCAATCGGTTTGTGATTCTCTGATACCCTGCGGAAGCGGTCGATTTGCATCGAGCTTCGGCAGTTTCACAAACCGCCAGTTTGGGATCATGACACCGTGTGGACATGGCAGCCCCGCAAAGAGCCGTACGGCCCCGCCGACCGCTCGAATCGCCAATTCCGGTGCCTTCTTGCGTGCTTCGATTTGTGATCCACCCACGAGCGTGAATGCATACGGCATGCGGCGGTTGGCCACGTCGTCTCCACCAACCCACCGCCGTACGATCAGCACCGGTGTAGTGGATGGAAGGCTCGATATGAACGACTCCAACGCTGCCCGCATGGGCGGCGAGAGCGCAGCATCGGGGATGGGCTTGTTGGAACCTCGCAGTACCAGTGCGAGTAGATCTGGCGGCGCCGCTGCGGAAATGGCTGCGTGGGCTGCAGCAAAGGCTACATCCAGCCGCGAGAGAAAGTGTGCGGCTGGTTGTCGCAGATCCTCGTCGGCATTGCGGTGCAGGAGGTCAGTAATGCGATCGGGGGCGATTGCGTCGGCTTCGCGTACGAGCGTGTTGATGATGGCTGGCGAGATGGCGTCGGGAAGATCCGGGTCGTTCTCGGTCGCTGGCCAGTCGATGGCAAGTGTTCGCAGGCCA
>JASMMN010000161.1 GCA_030748155.1 Phycisphaerales bacterium | reverse complement strand
ATCCTCGGCGGCCTCGTCCCCCTGTGCTGCCGCGTCTCCCACCGCTGGATGCAGGTCCTCCTCAGCCTCGTCGCAGGCGTCATGGCCGGTATCGCCGCCCTCGACCTGCTCCCACACGCGATCGAAGGGATGGCTGCGTCGGTCGCTCATGCCGATGTGCATGCCCACACCTCCCACTCCGCCATTCATCAAGCCATGCGGTGGGCTGTCGCTGGATTCCTCGGCATGTATCTGCTCGAGCGGTTTTTCTGCTTTCACCACCACGAACAGGACGAAGGTGGATGCGCCCACGCAGGCCACGGCCACACCATGTCCTGGGTTGGCGGCGTCACAGGACTCTCGGTCCACGCCCTCCTCGCCGGCGTGGGTCTTGGTGCCGCCATCCTTCTGGAATCTGGCGAAGGAGCATCATGGCCCGGCATCGGCATGCTCTTGGCCATCGGGTTGCACAAGCCCTTCGACGGCCTGGCCATCGTGACGCTCATGGGACGTGACCACCGGGATCTCCGGTCCCGTTGGACGGCCACGCTGCTGTACGCAATTGTGACGCCCGTGGGTATCCTGCTGAGTTGGGCGATTGGCGGCAGCACCGACATCGAGGTCTGGGCCGCCCCGGCGGTCGCGGTGACTGCCGGACTGCTGCTGTGCATCGCGCTCAGCGACATTCTGCCCGAACTCCAGTATCACACGCACGACCGTCTGCTGCTCAGCGTGGCGCTTGTCGCAGGCCTGCTGATTGCGGCGGCCGCTTCCTCCCTGCACTGAGCCTTCTGCCATATCCTGCCACCCCTGATGACCAAAGACACCAAGACCAACTGGCGGAAGTCGCTGAACCTGCCCGCAACTACCTTCCCGATGCGAGCCAATCTTGCGAAGAACGAGACGGCCTCGGCGAAGCGGTGGGACGGATTGAATCTGTACGAGCAGGTGATCGCCGCCCGCGAAGGCTGCGAGCCGTTCACTTTTCACGACGGTCCGCCGTTTGCCAATGGTGATATTCACGTCGGGCATCTGCTCAACAAGGTGCTCAAGGACATTGTCGTTCGTTCGATGCTGATGAGCGGTCGGCAGTGTCACTTCGTGCCGGGTTGGGATTGCCATGGCTTGCCGATCGAATACAAGGTGATGACCGATCTGACCAAGTCCGGCAAGATGGAAAAACTCGCAACACTCGATGATGACACTCGTCGCATGGCCATTCGACGCACGTGTCGCAGGTATGCTGAGAAGTACCAGAAGCGGCAAGCCGGGCAGATGAAACGGCTGCTCACGCTGGCCGATTACGAGCACCCCTACATAACGATGGCTGGTTGCTACGAGCAGTCGGTACTCGAGGTATTTGCCGACCTTGTGCAGAGGGGCTTGGTCTATCGAAAACTCAAACCGGTGCACTGGTCAACCGCCAATGAGACGGCGCTGGCTGAAGCGGAACTGGAATATGCAGATCGAGTTGACCCGTCTATCTGGGTTGATTTCGCGGTGACGGACGCGGACGCTGCAGGGCAGGCCTTCGGTGTGGAACTCGATGAGCGGCCTTCGCTCATGATCTGGACGACGACGCCTTGGACGTTGCCTGCAAACATGGCGATCGCGGTCGGTCCTCGCATCACCTATGTGCTGGTACGGACGGACGGCGCACTGACGATTGTTGCCGAAGAGCGGCTCGGCGCGGTGATGGCAGCCTGTGGCGGCGGCGAACCCGAAATCCTCGGCCGGTGTCAAGGCGAATCGCTCGCTGCACTGACCTATGATCATCCGTTCTGTGAACGGACTGGACCGGTTCTGCTCGGCGAACACGTCACGCTTGAGGACGGCACCGGCCTTGTACACACGGCCCCCGGTCACGGCACCGAGGACTACCTGGTCGGACTCGAGGCCGGTCTTGATGTGTATTGTCCGGTTCGTGGCGACGGCACGTTTGACGAGACGGTTCCGTCTTGGCTACAGGGCCTCTCGATCTGGGACGGCAACACCAAGGTCGTCGATCATCTGCGAGAACTCGGCAATCTGGTCCACATGGAGGACTACACGCACTCCTACCCACACGACTGGCGTTCCAAGACGCCGGTCATCTTCCGCTCGACCGAGCAGTGGTTCGTGGATGTGAACGCCGAGTTCGGCGGCGGTGGCTCGCTGCGAGATCGCGGACTCGAGGCGATCGATGATACGGTCGGGTTTGTTCCCGATTGGGGTCGCAAGCGGATGCGAGGCATGGTGGATTCGCGACCGGACTGGTGTCTTTCTCGCCAGCGGTCCTGGGGGCTTCCGATTCCTGCGTTTCTGATGCCGGACGGCTCGATGTTGCTGACCGCTGCAAGTACCCGCGCTGTGGCGAAGGTCTTTGGCGAGCGTGGATCGGATGCGTGGTTCCTCGAATCACCTGCTGACTTGCTCGCAGCGTGGGACCCCGCGGTGGATCCGGATACGCCCGACGATGTGGACGTTGCAAGCCTCCGCAAGACGCACGAGATCTTCGACGTCTGGATGGAGTCGGGTTCCTCGTGGAATGCGGTCATGCGGGCGCGGGGGCTCGGCTTCCCGTCGGATCTGTATCTGGAAGGTTCCGATCAGCACCGAGGCTGGTTCCAACTCTCCATGCTCGCATCGCTCGGCGCCACCGGCGAGCCGCCGTTCCGCACACTGTTGACCCACGGATTCATCGTCGATCGGGACGGCAAGAAGATGGCCAAGTCCGACGGCAATGCGCTGAACGTCGAGGATCTGCTCAAGGATGTCGGTGCCGATGTGTGCCGGTGGTGGGTTGGCTCGCTTGCATTCGAAAATGACGTTCGTGTGGACATGGAACTCTTCCAACTCGCGGGCGAATCGTATCGCAAGGTTCGCAACACGCTGCGGTTTCTTCTGAGCAATATCGGTGATCACGAACCGACTGCGGGTGAATTGAACGGACTGCCTGCCACATCGCTCGAGGCGTGGCTTCTTGACAGAACACGTAGTTTGCAAGATGTCGTGACCACTGCATGGGAGTCCTACGAGTTTCGCCGGGCGCATTTGGCCATCTTCGACTTCTGCAACGACACGCTGAGTTCCACATACTGCGTCGCCATGAAGGACCGTTTGTACTGCGATCAGCCGGACTCCCCGCGTCGCCGCCGAGCGCAGGCCGCCATGCGGTCGGTGGCCGAGACGCTGTGCCGACTGCTCGCGCCGATGATTCCACACACGGCGGATGAGGCGTGGCGGACGATGCGGGGCGATGATGCGTGTGTGCATCTGGAAACGCTGTCTGCCATGATGGAGATCGAGGTATCACCTGCATGGACTGCCGCCATGACCGTCCGCGAGTCCGCCCTTCGGGTGCTTGAGCAGGCCAAGCAGGCCGGCATCGAGAAATCACTCGACGCCGGACTCGTGATTCCCGACCCGGATGGTGTACTGGAGCCGCTCCGTGAGGACCTGTGTGATCTGCTCGAGGTGTCGCGTTTGAACTTTGATGGCAACGCCACCGAGATCACGGCCGTTGATCTACGGGATCAACCCGCATGCGAGCGATCCTGGCGCCGCGACGAGACGGTCGCCGAGCGGGCGAACGGGTCATGGTTGTCAGATCGCGATTGGGACGCGGTGGGAGCAGGTACCGCCCCGGGACATTGATCTTGATCAACTCCTCGGAGTGGATCTCCGAGTGGTATTCGATCGATTTGCTCAACTCACTTTGGAGCCGGGGGGCATTTTTGCATCCACCCGCAACACACGAACTTCGCCTCTCTCGTCGTCTTCGCCCACAGCACTGGCCGCCATGATCATCCCTTGGCTCACTTCGCCGCGGATGGTGCGTGGTTCGAGGTTGGCCACGATGACGACTTGGGTGCCGACCAGATCTTCCGGCTTGTACCACGCCTTGATACCAGCGCACACCTGACGGCCATCGGGGGTTCCGTCGTCGAGTTGGATCCTCAGCAGACGATCGGCGTCCGGGTGCGGCTCGGCGGAGGTGATCGTTGCGACACGCAGGTCGAGGTTCGTGAACTGCTCGAATGAAACGCTTGGAAGTGGCTCTGGGGAGGCGGCCATGTCGAGGCTCCGTGAAGAAGGGGTCTCAGGGGCCGCTACCGAGCGGAGGCCGTGGTGGCCTGCTCATCGTCGGCGTCTTCGTCGTCGCGTTGTCCCGAGCGAACGAACGCGTTCCGCTCGCGCAGCGCATCGGCCGTGAATGACTCGGCGAGCGAACTGAGGGTGGGACCTCCGAGTTCATCCGCCATGATTCGCCCGGTCAGCAGGCCCTGGTCGAAGTAGCTGTCAAACTGGGGCTGCCTCATTGGAACGCGCCGATCAAGTTCCGCGACGAGGATCGCCATGTTCTGATCCGACGGGAGTACGAGCACCCGCTCGCCTCGATCGATTTCGGAGAGCGGGTTCGTTCCCAGTTCAATCGAGCGATCGACCATGCCGTCGATGAGCGTCTGATCGGCGCCGAGCCCTCGTACCACGGGGTCGCGAGCCACGTTGGGGCTCATGTATCGCCGGAAGGAGGATGGCCCCTGCACGGTCTCGCCGCGTGCCTCGGCAACGCCTTTGAGTCCGGACGCTCGGGCGAGTTGCTTCATGGCGTCCTGTTCCTGCAGGAGTTCGTTCCAGTGGCTGAGCCGCTGGAGGTCCCCGGTGACTTCTGGACGAACTTCGTCCAACGAGGCGGGTGGCCGCGCAGAATCGGCGGCGGTCATCCGGAAGATCCAGAGGTTGCCCTGCCGATCGGTCAAGACGGGGCCAGCCAAGTCGTTTTGCACCGGTACTTCGCCGGTACCGCCGAATTCCCGGGCCAGTGCCACCAAACCGGACAGTCGCCGCGTCGGGTTGCCGCTGCGGGCGGGTCCGTACCGATTGGTGCCGGCCGCTCCAACTCCGGGCAACTGTGAGAGGGATTCCATGTCCGCCAAGCCATCGGTCGATTCGGCGGCGGGCAGGGCACCATCGCCTTCAAGGGCAAGATCGAATCGCTCTGCGAGTTGGACTCGCAGCGTATCCATTGACAGGCGGTCGTTCTTCCACGTATCCGGGAGCACGACGAAATTCTCATGCGTTGCAAAGCCGCGGCGAGGTGCCCGCAGGGCATCAGAAGCACCGCGGGCAATGGTTGGCATGAGGTCGGACACCCGCTGTTCGACATAGGCATCCAGAACTTCATCCGGGACTGCTGTGGCACCGTCCACCGTCTCGAAACGGGCCTGGTTCTTCCGCCAGAACTTTCTTGCCTCAAGATCGTCGGTCTTGACTGCCGCCCGTACGGAAGCTTCTACCGCTGGGCGGGGAATCTCCAACCATTCCACTGCTGCGCGGTCGGGCAGCCGGTAGCCGAAGCCATGTTCACCCTCACCCGGTTCGACATCGCCCCACTGATCGAAGTGCGCCAACTGTGTTGCTTCATCCGGCATCTTGCCGCTTTCGGCCTTGGCGGGCACGACAACGTATCTCGCATCCACACCATCGAGCATTCTGCGGGATTCAAGTTTCAGACGTCGATCAGAAAGGCGACCGGCCGTCTGAATTCTGCCGAGATAGCGTCGAATACCGGTGTAGTTGATGAGCGTTTGCCGAACGGCAGCGGGGGGGAAGCCGATCTTCCTGCTCTGAATCAGCACATCGTCAGGATTGATGGGTGCCGACGCTACTCCGCCAATCAAGCCGGCCTGCGAGGCTTCGTGAATGAGCAGGTAGTACCGATCGGGATCATTCCCAATCGACCCGATGATCGGCAGCGGCGGGAGCCAGCCTTCCAGTCGTTGCAGGATCTGCACCTGCTGCTGCACGAGTTGCCAGTCCTCTCGGGTGACGGCTTTTCCGTCCTCGCCCATCGTGGCAATCTCCGAGCCGCGGCCACCGAATTGAGCCATCAGGTCGGGCAATTGCGGCATGAGGAAGACGATCATGAGGCCGACGCCGAAGACGGCGAGCAGGATGCGGTTGTACTTGCGGAGCAGGCGATTCATGTGGAGTGCTCTCGTTCACATGCTTGGGTTGTCGGCGCGGCGGGAAAGATACCGAGTGGGCCGTGGCCTCCTCAGCGTGATGCCCAGCGGCCCGGGGGAGAGTTTCGATTCAGCGATAGAACTCGACGATGAGGTTCGTGTTCACCTCGAAGGGGATGCGATCCGGCGTGGGGGCACCATTGATGGTCGCTGTCAGGTCGGAGGGGTTGACTGAAATCCACTCAGGCACCAGATGGCCTGCGAGCGATTCCATGTTCTCCCGCACGACTTTGTGAATGCGATCTTTGAAGGCGATGACATCGCCGGGCTTCAGAGCGATGCTCGGTCGGTCGGCGCGTTTGCCGTTGAGCAGCACATGGCCGTGTACAACCATCTGTCGAGCAGCCCAGATCGTGCGGACAAAACCACAGCGACGCACCACATTGTCGAGGCGGCCTTCGAGCAGTTGCAGAAGTACGTCGCCGGTGTTGCCCTTGCGACGGCTCGCTTCCACCACATAGCGACGGAACTGCTTCTCCATGATGCTGTAGTGGTAGCGGAGTTTTTGCTTCTCGGTCAGGCGAATGCCGTAGTCCTTCGGGCGTCGGTTGCGAAAGCCATGCATGCCGGGGGCGTTGAGTTGACGCCGAGCCGTATGCTTCGGGATGTCCGCGATCGGGACGCCGACGCGGCGGGACAATTTGACTTTGGGACCGATGTACCGAGCCATACGAGCGCTGTCTCCAATACCCCCGAGGAACCTCCTCGGGGCGGGTGAATCAAGTCGCGTAGTGGATCACAAAGGGGCCTCTGCGTCAACCCAAAGGGGCTTCAAGGCCCTCAATACGCTCTGGCGTCTGATCCCGCCCGCCAGTTCAGGAAGGCCCGATTCAGGACCCGCAGGCCGCCAGGAGTGGGGTAGTCGCCGGTGAAGTACCAGTCTCCAGTGAATTCCGGCATGGCTGCGAGCAGATTCTCGACGGACTGGTAGACAATCCGCAACTGACCCTGCCACGGCAGGTCGGTCGGACGGACCAGCACGGCGATCTGATCTTGAATCTCTTCAAGTGTGAACCGCTCATAGATGCGACCGACATGGTTCTGCAATTGATCGAGTGGCAGATCGACCTGGGCGAGGCAGTCGGCCTCGATCTCGTCGAGCAGCGAGGCATCACCTCGGTCCGCAAGCAGGGTCACGGCCGCTTGGAAGGCAATGAAGCCCTGCAACTGGCTCATGTCGATCCCGTAGCAGTCCGGGTACATGATGGGTGGCGCAGAACTGGCGATGACGATGCGTTTCGGGTTGAGCCGCGAGAGAATCGTCACGATTGATTCCCGCAGGGTCGTACCGCGAACGATCGAGTCGTCCAGCACAACCAGCGTATCGTCCGGGGTCACGATGTGGTGAGTGATATCGTAGACATGGGCCACCAGATCACGCCGGGCGTGGCCGTGGGCGATGAAGGTTCGCAGCCGTTGGTCCTTGTGCGCGACTTTTTCGGAGCGGACCTGTGGGGTGCTGAGCGATTCGAGTTGCTCGCGGGTGAGTGAGCCGGACTGAACTTTCGACCACACATCCTCGACCTGTCGGCCGCGGACGAGCCGCTGGGTTTCCTGCACCAGCCCGTAATAGGCGGTTTCGGCGGTGTTGGGAATGA
>JASMMN010000160.1 GCA_030748155.1 Phycisphaerales bacterium | reverse complement strand
TCGCACCAATACCGTTCTCGACATCACCAAGCGCGATCACCGTGCCGCCCTCGCTGAGCAGCGGCGTGGCGATTTCCTTGCCGTCGGCGGCCGAGAGGTAGAACAGTTCGATGACCCGCGAGTGACGCTGCCGCCTGGCCTCGAGCACAGTCTCGACATGTTCCCTGGGATGCACATAGATGAAGTTGCCCTCCTCAAGAGAAGCGCAGTCGGCCACTTCGAGAACAGCGGTAAGCGCCTCATCGAAGGTCACGTCGTAGAGATTGACGCTGACAGTCGCCGTCACATCGCGACCGGCAAGAATGTTGCGGTGCGAAACCTCCGAGAGCATTTCGAGAATCTGCGTGAGTTCGATATCCCGGGCGTTGAGATTGAAGGTGCCATAATCGGTGGCCTCAACGTCGGCATCGCCTTCAAGCACCTCGGTGGGTGTCGTCTCCGCTACGGGAGGCGTCGCCTCTGGCAGCGCAGCAGGTGATTCTGCTGCGGCAACCGATGAATTATCGGATGACCCCCCATCGGGGGCACCTGCGACGGCGGACCCGGACAACAACATCACGGTGAAGAGCAATGTGCGCATCGACGTTGGATATCGGTCCATTGGTACTCACGCCTTCGCCCTCGTCCTTATCGGTCCCTCTCGCCTATTCCATGCGGAGGACGTATCGGTCGTCGCCGCGACTGAGTACGACGGTTCTTGCCCGGATTTCGACAAGCGTGAAGGGCAAGCCCGCAGAACCGGACACGGTGTCACCGCGACGGCGGGTGGTGCCGTCAATGACGGCCAGAGAAGGTGGCATCGAGGCTTCGAGCCGCATGGCGGCAACAGCGTCCCGTGGATCAGTGCCCCCCTGCGATTCGCTGCTCGCCAAGGCATGCTCGGAACTGGTTGCTTCCATATTCGGAAAGAACGTCGCATCTATGGCAAACGGATCTCGGCTGGGACGGTCCGGCAAGATCACGGTGATGGGTGGCCCTGGTTCGCCGATGCCTGTTTGGTTCGCCGCAGGTTCAACCTGCACCTCCGGTTCGGCCAGCGCGGTTCGGGGAATGCGTTTGATCACGATAAGCCGCGTCCAGAACAGCAACGCCACTGCCGAGAGTATGCACAGCACTGCAAATCGCTTTCGATCAGCCGTCAGGCGGATTCCGAATCGTCGAAGATGAAGCATGACCTGACTCATTGGCTCGTGCCTCCCTGCCCAGGCGGGGCGTAGACCACGTCCATCGCCAGCGAAGCGCGAAGCGGTTGCGAACCATCGACCACGTGCTCCCGATCGATGAGTGTCATCTCCAAGCCCGAAATCCGGACGAGTCGGGGGAGCCCCTCAGCTCGTTCGAGAACGGACCAGACGCTCTGGAAGTCGGCGTCCAATTCGACTCGCAGCGGCAGAACCTGAAAGCGATTCGCTTCGGGCGACGGTCGGTCCATGACCGTGAAGGTCTGATCGCGAACGGTGTGTCCATCGACCTCCAGCGACAGCGACTGCATCAGTCCTGCCACGTCCGCTGTGCCGGGGATGCGGCGGCACTCGAGGTCACGACGCTGTCTGGCATCGGTCAGGCGACTGGTTTCGACGGCGAGGGCCTCTTCGGCCTGCGAGATGCCGCCGACCTTGTGCTGTAATTCAATCAACTGGGCCTGCCTCGCATCGGCGGTCTTCCAGTCGGGCCAAGCAGAGAGCCAAATCAGCAAGGCGGCTGCCGTGAGCGTGCCGAGCACCGCCAGTCGTTCGCCAGTCACCATCTTCATTGGTTGGCCTCCTCGGCGCGTGCCACTGCTTCATCCTGCTGAACCTCCTCGGGACGCTGCACGATGAATGCACGATCCAGATCGATTGTGAACAGAATGCTGAAACCTCGTGCCGGACGGCCACGCACCGTTCGCGAACGGCTCGCTTCGAGGCGGACATCTTCGAATGCGGCCTGTCCGCCCATACGGCGAGCGACCGTTGCGACATCCTCGTCGGTCGCGGCATAGCCTTCGATGGCGCCGAGCAATTGACGATGCTCATTGTCGTCGATGCCAATTCGACGACCGTCGTCGTATTCCATGGAGAGCGACTCGAGTGTGCTCCCGGGCGGAAGCGATTCAACGATACCCGCGAGCAGCGAACTCACTGGCATCGGAAGCGCCACGGCGCGATAGTCCTGCACCGCCGCTTCGATGTCACGGGCTGCTTTGCCGCAGGCAATCGTTTGTGACTCGAGTTCCAATGACTGGCGGGCCATGGTCTCAAGCCGCACGAGGTCGCGGCCAGACTGCTCGGCGCGAATGCTCGACCAGGTCGTGGCACCACCGGCGAGGATGGCGACGGCGAGGCAGAACCCGATGGTCCTGCGAAGACGTTGACCTGCTTCGGCGCGGGCGCGAACATCCGCTGGCATGAGATCGATGTGATGCCTACTCATGCGGCCCGCCTTCCGCTTCCGCGGGAAGCGTTGACGCCCCGCAGGCTCAACCCGGCAACCGCTGCCCAACTCTCCAGCGTGCCAGCCGCTCCGGCCATGGCCTTGGACAGGCCTTCACGCAGATCGCTCATGCAGGCCGATTCGTCGTCAAGCTGCACGGGAATCCGGCAGGAGGACTGCACCAACTCCGCCAATCCAGGCTCTGCTGCGTGGGCGCCGGTGAGCAGCAGGTGATCGGGGCGATCACCTCGGACCGAAACGCTGAAGTGCCGCAAGCACAGCATCGCCTCGCGAGCGAGTTCGGCAAGCACTGGACGAGCCGCCTCGGAAACGGCACCGTCGGTCGATGGGTCGAGGGCTTCGGCGTTGTTCATTCGAGCCTGCCGCAGTCCGGAAGCGGCGTCCTCTTCGAGATCCAATCGCTCGGACACGCGGAGGTCCAAGTGCCGACCGCCGATCGAAATGGGTTTGCAAAAGGCGATGTGCCGCCCTCTGAGAATCAACAGCACGGAGCCACTCTGGCCGACATCAAGGATGGCGCGGGCGCGGTCGGCATCGACATCGCGGCGGAATCGGCGGCTGAACAGCCTCGCGACGCCGGCGAAATCCGTATCGACGGCGACGGGTCGCAGACCGGCAGCGAGTACCGCATCGAGCCGAGGCTGCATACGGCCGCGATCAGCGGCAATGATGAATATCTCCTTGCCGCCTTCTCCGCTGGTTCGCATCCAGTCGCACTCGAGGGTTTCACGCGGGACCCCGAAACGCTCTGCGGCCTCCCAAGCAACGGCCTCATCGAGTTCTGAATCGGGCATGTCCGGAAGTTTGGCCAGTTGCGTCCATATCTCACTTCGCGGCATGCTGACAGCGCAGCGGCGACCGGTGAAACCTCCGGTCACGAAGGCCGCGCGAAGCGATTCGCCGAGTGATGCCGGATCGATCCCTGGCTCGGGCAGAGGAACCCAAGCCGCCCCGGTCACGCTGAGGTGCCCGCGATGGTCGCATACCTGAATCATTCGAATAGCGTCGTCCTCGAAGGCAATGCCTACGTGGCCGGTCGTCGATCGAAAGCGTTGTTTCAGGAAACTCACGATTCACCTCATTACGGCACACGCGCCACGACCACACGTCCGGTCACGGGCGCGACATCGATCTGCCACGTATCTGTCCCATCCGAAAGCTGCACCGATGCGGCACCGGCACCGAGTCCGGGCGCGGAGACCGTCCCGCCGAGGCGATCGAAGGTCAGGTCGCGCCCGCCCTCTGCGGTCGTGACATCGGTGATTTGCACATCTTGAAAGCGTTCGTCCGCCACGAAGTCCACAATGAAGTCGCCGCCACCGCGGCGAGTTCGCCACGGGTCCTCGGAGAAATCGGCAGTCAAAGCGTCGAACGTATCACTGAAAGTAGCGTCGGTCACGTTGATCATGCACCAGCCACGACCGTCGTCATAGAAGTGAAGCCGACGGTATTCCTGACTTTGGACGGCATCGCACTGGGCCCACGAAATATCGGCGACCAATTGGCGGGCGGCCGCCTGAATCTCCGTATCGCCGCGGTCGGTCAGATGAGGGATCAGCAGCACCGCCGCGATGCCCAGCAGCACCAGAACAATCACTACCTCTGTCAAGGTGTAGGCCAAGCGAGCCGGGTTGGATCGGCGGGTGGTCACGAAGCAGGTATCCCCTTGACGGTGACGGCCCCGGCCTTCAGGTCGCTGCGGAGGCCCTTGACCTCGACGCTGAGTGCTTTGAGGAGTTTGATCATCTCCCGCCGCTGCTCGAAGGCAACAGTCGAGGTGGATC
>JASMMN010000159.1 GCA_030748155.1 Phycisphaerales bacterium | reverse complement strand
CATCACGTCCTCAAAGACGCTGACAGTGAGCGTATCACCGAGTTCGACGTCGGCTTCACCGCGAATCTCACGGTGCGTACGCAGCGGACCGCTGCCAGCCTTGTGGTCGTGGCCGATCACCGGCATCGTGCTGCGGCGGGGCTTGATGTCGTCGTAGCCGATTTGCACGGCGTCGTAGCCCTCGGTGTCGGTTGTCTTGACCTGCGTCACGACGCAAGGACCGGCCTGAATCACGGTAACAGGCACATTGGTGCCGTTTTCCATGAACCATCTGGTCATGCCGAGTTTCGTTCCAAGCAGTGCGTGTGCCATCTTCGAGTCCGTCCTGCTCAGGCCTTGATCTTCACAAAGACGCCGGCGGGCACAATGAGACGATTGAGCGCGTCGACGGTGCTGGCAGTCGGCTCGGAGATATCGATGATGCGTTTGTGCGTTCTGATTTCGAACTGCTCACGCGACTTCTTGTTCACAAAGGTGGAGCGGTTGACGGTGTAGACCTCCCGCCGCGTCGGCAGCGGCACAGGGCCACTGACTCGCGCGCCGGTCCGCTTGGCGTGATCGACGATTTCACGTGCGGACGCATCGAGTGCCTGATGGTCGTAGGCTTCCATTCTGATGCGAATCTTCATGGTCAACTCTCGGCGGTACGCCACGACAGCGGCCCCACCTGTTTCCTCTCAAGGATTTCAACACAAAGCACTTGGTCCACAGACAAAGCGCGAAACGGCGATGATAGGCTTCCCCAACCCACTGTCAAGGGGTCGAGGAGGCCCCTTTCCTCGGAATCACATCTTCTACGAGGGTTCCCCATGACCATTCTTCCCCTGCTCTACGCCCTGCTCATGGCTCCTTCGATGGGCGATCGGCTGATCAGCGACGAACTCGGTGTGTCCCTGTCGCTCCCTCCCGACTCGATCCTCATCCAGCGACCTGGAGATGCCGGATCACACTTCATGATTCGAGATGGACACCGCGTGCCCACGTGGAGTCTCAAGATTGAGTCTTGGGAGGTCGAGCATGTCGAACCAGAGGCCTGTTTGCGGGCCGTTCTTGAGAAACGAATGCCGGATCAAACGCCCCCAGCGGGCGACGCGGCGGTGACCCATGACCCTCGTGGCCGCCCCATGGCCACGCACTGGGCAAGCCAAACCGCCCAGAATGGACGTGAAGTCGCCCTTGGATGGTTGGTTGCGCCGCAATCCCTTGGTCGGTGTCTGGTTCTCAGTGTGGTCAGAACCGCCGATTCTGATCATCGCGAAGCCCTTGAGCAGGTCTTCAAATCGGTGCGATTGCTCGACCGAGCAACCGATAACGCTGCGTTGAGGGCGGGGTTGAATGCTGGAAAACCGATCCTCAACTCACTCATTGAGAGCGACTTACGCTCTCTTGCAGGACGACGCGTAGTACTACGCGTGTACAACCCGAACGCAGAACAGCACGGCGAAGTCGCCTACGGCACACTGGAGGCCAAAGCGGCGCCTCGCAGCGCCATTCGGGGCAGACCCGGCCCGATCTCAGCAGTCGAGCGGGAGGAGGGCCTGCTGGTCACGAGCCACCTCCGATTCGTCGATAATCCCGAGACCGACGCCTATTCGGACCGCGTGCAGCGGTGCTGGGTCAGTTGGGACTTGCAGCGGGAAGCCTGGGTGGATTCGGTCACGCACCGCGTCGGCGACGATCGAACTGCACAGGAGGAGATCGTCATCCGATCACCTCCTTCGCTGGGCGTTCCTCGCGGCCAACTGCTTGTCATCCGGCAAGATGGGGCCCACGGAACGCGGAATACTTGGACACTCGTCCCAGAGGATCCGTGGCTCCCGAGAGCGTTGCGGTGGCTGGTGTGGGATCTGCCGGGGGTCGATCGGTCAAAGCACGTCGCATGGCATGTCTGGGACGAAACCACCTCAACGCCGCGAACGACGTTCCGGCGAGATGTGTGGGATGCCGACGCGGTGGGGCGACGATGTTGGAGTTGGTCTGGTATCGACGGGCTGCCGACAGCCCTGAGTTTCGACCAAGATGGTCATTGGATTCGCGCAACTCGCTCGGACGGGACGGTCATCGAGGTGTCGGACAAAGACACGGTGACGAATCGATGGAAGGCCGCCGGGCTGAAAATGAAGTAGTTGCCGCTTCGCTACGCTTTCACGGTTGCAGGAGGCGAAGGCGGGCACTCGCCAATTTGACAGAATCAGCGTTCTTTGGGTCTTGATGACTGTTCCTGCTGCCTGCCCAGCGGAAGATCAAGAGGCCGGTGCCAGCCGAATCGCTTGACTCGTTGCGTTCGACTCCACCGTCGAGCGAAGTTCGCCGATCGACTTTGGCCGATATAGCGGGAAGCCCCACGTGCGGCGGCGGGCAATCGGGGCGGACTGCTTCGCAGCGGCGAGTTGGACTTGGGCGGTGCCGAGATCGGCTTTGCCCCGAATATCGGCGAGCCATCTGTGCATGCGAGTGAATGCGGCGTGGCGAGCGGGACTGCCAACAGGAGTTGACTTGATCTCATCAAGCATGGCGGCCTTCTCGGCGGACAGTGATGCCGTGCTGCCCCGGTGTGGATCGTGGATCAATCGCCGGACTGTGCGCTGGCAGCGATGCAACGCCTGCGCTATGTCATGGTCACTGCAATCGGGAAGCCGAACCGTGCCCGTGGCGAGACTGGCAGGGCACATGGACCATCCCAGCCACCGATTCATCCATTGCTCCATGATCCGGTCGTAGGACCAGCCGCCAAGGCCGTGAACAAAATGGTCCGCCACGGCGGATCGAGTCAGCGCCGATGTGACCAATGCTCGGGGCACCAACTGCGTTGGGTGGGCGTCCAGATCCTGGGCCACCGCGGGTTGGATCGCGCCGCCTTTCATCCGCCACAACGGTAATTCCACAGACTCACCCACTCGAAGCGGCCGAACGCCCGCGTCTGGATACTCGGCAACAGCCTCGTTGTAGAGCCTGACGCACGCCTCCTGGTCGGACCGCATGGCTTCGAGCATGGCTTCGCCGACCGGGCTCAGCAGCAACCTGGATGCGAATACCGCACTCATCTCGCCCACGCAGGGCCGCAGGAGGCTGCCCACCGCCCCGATCGCCTGCGCTGCAGCGGTCGACCCGATGGCCAAGTCCCACGCCGCGGCGATCATCTCGATACCGGTCGCCACCGACTTGCTGAGGCCGGCAGGAATATTCGGCACTTGGACAATCCCCGGGGGGCGGAATGCCAGAACTCCGTCATGCTCGGTGAGCATCGAGATGGTCGTGACCGACAAACTCGCTGGCGGCCGCCCTACCGGCACATCGATGTCCCCCACTCGCTCGACGCCCGTATCAATGACCAGATTCGACGCATGGGCACCCCACGCATCGGCAAGCGACCGCGTCCTGAAGTACTTCGCCAAGATTCCCGGGTGCGGAATGATCGGCTGGTGGCCCGTCGCCACGATCGGCACATCAATCGGAAGCGAGAAGAATCGGCGAGTTTCGAGAACAACATCCGCCATCGGAATCGAACGGATACTCGGCACGGCCGGTTCCAATCGAACCTCAGACACGAGCCAGTGACTCCACCATCCCACACTCCACCATCGACTGCTCAAGCGTCGCCTCATACACAACTCGTCGGTTCGCGGCATCGGAGAGCGGCCCACCGAAGCAGCGGGTGGGATCGTTGTAGATCAGCCTGATCGGCAACTCGCTGATTCGCAGACCGTGGTGGGCAGCCTGCACCCAGAATTGCATCGGAAAATCGTACCCGTCGACATCCAGTTCAAGATCCCGACAAGCCGCGATGCGATACGCCTTGAAGCCGCAGAATGCATCTGTGATTCGCAATCCGAGCCGATCATTCAACAACTGCGTCATGGACGCGTTGATTGCCTGCCGATCTTCCGGCGGCGCGTCATCATCGCAATTCACTCGGAGGTACCGAGTTCCAGAAATGACATCGCAGTCATCCCGAGCAATGGCAGCCGAGAACTCGGGAATGGCCGCAGGCTCGTGCTGCAAATCACAGTCCATCGTAATGAGCCAGTCGTATCCGTCGAAGTTCGCCCACCGCAGCATGTCTTGCATCGATCGGCCATAGCCGCGGTTGGTCGCATGACGGATGACTTCCACCGGCTGGCGAGCGAGCAACAGCGGTGTCTCGTCGGTCGACCCATCATCGATGACCAATACATCGCCAGCATGCCTGCGAACCTCACCGAGGACATCAGTGACGTACTTCGCCTCGTTGAAGACGGGTATTCCCAGCAGGATGCGCGGTGTCACGGACATGAGGCCCATAGTGTAGAAGCACCGAGCCGGTTCCCGTGATCATTCGACGAGATTGAGCGTCGCGTCGAGCCGATCGAGCAGGCACAACACCTTCGCCTCGGGCGTTACTGGTCGCTTCGCGGCGCCATATTCGGGCAACTCATGGTGGCTCAGAATGAGGTGCTGTAGGTACCGAAGCGTCAGTTCGGGAACCGCTGGACTTCCTGCAAGTTCCGCCTCCGAGGCCTTTTCTTCGAGCATGATGGCACCACGCACGATGTGCCCGACAAGATTGCCGTCGACGGTGTAGGAAAACCCGCGGGACCAATCGAGTTCTTCGGTCTTCCCGAGGTCGTGGAGGAACGCGCCGAGCATCAAGACATCGCGATCAAGTTCGATGTCGGTGTCCTGATATGTCGCCGCAACGACATCGATCAGTCGCATGACCTGCAGCGTGTGCTCAAGAAGCCCTCCGATGCAGGCATGATGTTTGCTCACGCCCGCAGGCGCTTCACGGAAACGCTGCATGAGTGGACCGTCGTCCAGAAAAGCCTCGGCCAGTCCGCGAATCGATGGGTCGTCGAGCCTTCGAAGCAACCTGCCCACCTCACCAAACATCGCGGCGTTGTCGCCACTGCTCACCGGCATGAGCGACAGCAACGTCGCGTGGTCCGCCTCAAAGGGTTCGATTGACTCGATGTTCACCTGCGGCGAGCCTTGCCAATCAACGACATGCCCATCGATTGACACGGCGCGTGCATCCTTGAGGGTTGCGAGCTGTGATGCATCGAAGGACCAACCACGCCCCGATATCTGCCCGCCGGCATTTCGCAGCAGGCACCGCAGGTAGGCCCCCCCGCCGCGACTGGTGCCCAGTTGCGGGTTCACCAGCAGAAACGGCTCGCTGCTCAGAGTCTGTCCCGGTTCGATGGTTCCGCTCATGGACACAAGCCTATGCGGTCGGCGAGTTCTTCGGCGAGCAGTCCGCGGGTACCGCCTTCACGCCGCCAGCACGCACCCGCCCGGGCGTGTGTAGTCACGGCGAGCCTCGCGGCCGCGGCCACATCGACCGGCTTTCCTGATCCCGCAAGTTGGGCGAGGATTCCGACCAGCACACCGGTGAGTACATCACCGCTGCCTGGAATCGCCAGTTCAACACCGCCCTGGTCGGAGGTCCACACATCGCTACCCGAGGCAACAACCGTTCCGTGCCCCTTGAGCACGATGACGGTGTTCAGCTGCGAAGCCATGGCAGCAGCCGCTTCCCGCCGACTCGCATCATCGCTGTTTGGAACAGTCAGTTTCATCGCCCTTGCCAATACCTCGAATTCCCCCGGGTGCGGAGTCAGTACAACTTGTCGCGACCACCCGCTGGCCATGTCGAGACCCGCAGCGATGTGGATCGCATCGGCATCAAGTACCAGAGGCGGCCCCTCGGCAGAGAGAAGCGACGACACGACCGCAACTGCGCCTGGTGATTGCCCCAAACCCGGACCCACCACCATCGCGTTCGTCTCGGCATCAAGCAACGCGACCGCCGCAACAGCCCCGCGTGATTCCAACTCACCCCGCCCATCCTGCGGCATCGGTCGCCCCGTCGCTGAGAGGCACCCCCCCAAGACCTCGCTCATGATCGACCGCGGCGAGGCGATCATCACCCGTCCACACCCGATCCGCAGCGCCGCCCGCGCCGCAAGCGCGGGCGCGCCGACCATCGTCGTATCCGTGTTGTCCTGACCGCCCACGATGCCGACCGTCCCGAACGTCCCTTTGTGACCGTCCTCGGGTCGTGGTGGTAGCGCAAGCGGATTGCTCACCGATCCACCCGCACGATCTCAATCTCTAGGTTGCCCATGAGACCAAGCAACGCCATCAATTGGCGCTGCCCGTCGCCGTCCTCAAGCGGCGAGGTCGCCACGAGAATATGCCCGACCGTAAACGGCACCGGCAGCGTCGCGTCAAGATCAACCCACGCACCATCGATCAAGGCCTGCGTCCACATGTGCCACCCAAACGCGCCGGCAGGCCCCACCCACATGAGTCCGGATGCCACCCGCGATGGAATCCCCTCTGCCCGGAGCACCGCGGCCAGCAATACACCGTGTTCGGAACAATCGCCTTGCCGATTGCGAACCGTCTCAGAGGCACTGGCAAAGGCGGTCGCCAACCCCTTGTTGGTAATCCACGCATGCACGGCTTGTCTCGCTGATTCTGCGCGTTCCCACTGCGATGCCTCCGGCGGCAGTGACATTGTGGAAGACTCAGCCAAAGCGAGAACTGCCTCGTCATCGGAGTCGATCATCGTCGAAGGATTTCGATACGCAGCATCGCTTCCTTCGCCCCGCTCTGCAGGCAAACTTGCATCCCGCTCGACCAGCAGCAGCGTAGTGTCTCCATCAACTCCCGCAATGCTTTGGCCGCCGCTTGCAGGCAACTGCAATGGCGATCTGTCGAGCGTTCGTAGACGCATGAATGCACGTGTAGCATCCAGTTGGTTCTCGATCGTGCCTGTCGGCGTGATGAAGAGCGAGAGCAACAACTCCGGGGCCGGATCGCCACCTGTGCGCACCGCCGTGGCTTGGTCGGTCAAGTCCGAACGTACCTCACCAAATGGCGCTTGCATCATGGTCACGACTGGACGCCAATCCTTGGAAAACCAACTCTGCATTCGAACAGGAATCCCTTCTGTCTGGACACTCCACTTGCTGACTTCCAACATGCGACCGCGAACTTCTACAGTGCCTTCGCCGAAGCGGGTCATCTTCTGCAGCACAGGCGACAAGCCGAGATCCGGAATGAGCGTTCTCCACTGCACCTCGGTCGCACCCGCCTCGGCTCGCTGCTTCAGAAACTCACGACCGGCCGACGGTGTCAGCCACGGCACACTCGGCGCTGGCTGCTCTGTCGTCGATGTTCGCTGCCCCTGTACGGTCGTCACAACGACCGTTTCTCCTTTGAATGTCCACATGGTTTGAACCGGTGGCCCCCCCATCTCCTGAGAACACTGCATGGAGATCGGCCGACCATCGAGTCGGTCTGTCCAGGTCGTGCTCGCCCGAACCGTCACTTCGACACCGGCTCGGCTGATGGTCATGGTCTCATCGGCGCTGACCGTACGGACATCGCCAACGACCGACTCAACGGAGTGCGCCCACCCCGCTGGGGTTCCACCAAGACTGATGGCGAACCACTCGTCAATATCCGCCGGGGCCGACAGGCAGACACACAGCAGGCCAACGAATATCACTACTCAACTCCTTCGGGACGAAGAAGCGGGAACAGAATGACGTCGCGAATACTCGTCTGATTCGTCATCAACATGACGACTCGATCGATGCCGAGTCCAAACCCACCCGCCGGGGGCATGCCGACTAGCAACGCCTCCAGAAAGTCGTTGTCCAGCGATCGGAAGGCTGCTTCTTCATCGTTGATGCCGGCGAGTTGGTCTGTGAAGCGAGCACGCTGAATGTCCGGATCGTTCAGTTCCGTATAGAAGTTGCCAAGTTCCATACCACCGATGAACAACTCGGCACGCCATGCGAGGGTGGGGTCGTCGGCGTGTGGCCGCGTGAGCGGAGAGAGTGCTGCGGGGAAGTCCGTCACCCAAGTAGGCCTTGCCGGATCGATCGCATCCTCGGCCTCGCCGAACAGGGCTTCGACCAGCAGCCAGTGGTTCCGGGTTGCCGCGTCTTTCAGGCCCTTCGCCGCGGCGAGTGAGCGTACCGCCGTTTCGTCGGTCATCACACATCCGTGCGTTCGCTCGAACAGATCGGCATGGGTGACGCGATCGAATGGTTTGGCATAGTCAATCTCCAATTCACCGTATGGAAGCACACCACCAGCGAGTTCCCGCAGCAGCGACTCGGTCAACTCAAGCACGGACTCACAGTCGCCAAATGCCTGATAGGCCTCCATCATGGTGAATTCAGGATTGTGCCGTCGGTCGATGCCTTCGTTGCGGAAATTGCGGTTGATTTCAAAGACCTTTCGCATGCCGCCAACGAGCAGTCGCTTGAGATACAACTCCGGCGCAATTCGCAGGTAGAGATCGATATCGAGCGCGTTGTGATGCGTCGTAAACGGCCGCGCTGCGGCACCGCCTGCGACAGATTGCATCATGGGCGTTTCGACTTCGATAAACCCGTGCCGCTCCATGAACCGCCGTGTCGCCGACACGATCTCACAGCGGCGATGGAAGGTCTCCATCGTCTCGGGAGTGGTGTACATGTCCACGTACCGGCGGCGGTATCGCTGTTCGGCATCGGTCAGACCGTGATACTTCTCAGGCGGCGGCGCCAGGGACTTGCAGTGCACCTCGAATCGATCGGCCCAGATGCAGATTTCACCGCGCTTGGTGCGACCAACCGGTCCAGATGCAACGACGATGTCGCCGTAGTCCACCTTGGAAGCGAGTTTGAATGAAGCCGCATCGAGATCAGCCTTCGAGCAGGAAACCTGCAGGTCGCCCGATTCGTCTCGAAGCACCATGAAGCAGAGTTTGCCCATCGCTCGATGCTGCACAATCCGTCCAGCGACCGTGGCGCAGGGCCTGGGATCCTCCGCCGGAGGTGGATCGGCATCCACCGCGTCGGCGGCAGCCTCGTCGAAACGCGATCTGGCCTCGAGAAGGGACACCAGTCCATCGACTCTCGAACCCCATGGGTCGATGCCGAGATCCGCACGCCATCGCTCCAGTTTGGCCCGCCGGGCCGCAACAAGGTCTGATTCAGATCGATCTTTCGAATCGGGAACGTTCATGCCCGTACGATAGCCCCCCGAACGGATCAGAGTACCCCTGACGGAGCGTCCTGCATGTCCCATGAACCCC
>JASMMN010000158.1 GCA_030748155.1 Phycisphaerales bacterium | reverse complement strand
ATAGTAGACGTTTCGCCCCACCGGACGCATTTGGCGCAAGAGATCATGATGACGAGCAGCACAGTGCAGGAAGGCCGCGATACGCTCGCTCAATCGAGCAAGGTGATCGAGCGGTGGCTTGAGGAGTCGATCGACTGGGGTCTCCTGCCGGCCCATCTTGCCGAAGCAGCGAGATACGGCGTGCTTGGTGGCGGCAAGCGAATGCGACCGGCGCTGGTGCTTGAATGTTGTCGGGCGGTCGGTGGCAAGGACATCGATGCGATGGACGCAGCAGCCGCACTTGAGTTGGTGCACTGCTTCAGTCTGGTGCACGATGACCTGCCCGCCCTTGACGACGACGCATTGCGCCGCGGACAGCCCACACTGCATATCCACGCAGGCGAACCGATGGCGATTCTCGCGGGCGATCTCATGCTCGCGATGGCCTTCGGCATCATTGCAAGATCCAACGCGAACGCTGAGGTTGGGGCTTCACTGGTCGACGAACTCGCCAGCGGCACTTCTGACATGGTTGCTGGCCAGGTATACGACACGCTGGGTGGACTTCCCGAAGAACTTACGCCACTGATGCAAGTGCAACTGGTCCATCGCAACAAGACCGGGGCGCTCATCAGGGCCGCTTGCCGCATGGGTGGATTGTGCGGTAATGCCGACCAGTCGCAGATGACATCACTCACAGCCTACGGGGATGCAATGGGATTGATGTATCAGATTGTGGACGATCTACTCGACGTCACGCAGCCTGCCGGGCATGTGGGCAAAGCCACCGGCAAGGATGCCGCCGGTGGCAAACGGACCTATCCGAGCGTCCTCAGCGAAGAGGCGTGCCGTGAGGAGATTGCCCGGCTTCTTGTGGAAGCCGTACAGGCGAGCAAGATGCTGGGAGCCACAGGAGGCCCGCTCGCCTGCATCGCCGAATTGATGGCGGTACGAACTCGCTGATTCCCGGTCGGTTTCATCCCCATCGTTGGTACACTCCCTCGTCGCTGACGATGCCTCCGATGGCTATCAGCCTCGATGGACCGCTGGATGCTTCAGAGGTCCGTCAGGAGATCCTCATGCACCTCACGATTCTGCCCGGCATCACATCGCCAGTCGACCTCAAGGCCCTCGATCTCGATCAGTTGCCCAAACTGGCCGAAGAGATGCGACATGCGATCTGCACTCAGGTGCAGCAGACGGGCGGGCATCTCGCCCCGAACCTCGGCGTGGTCGAACTCTTCATCGCCCTGCATCGCGTCTTCGACTTCGGCCATGATCGGCTGCTCTTTGATGTCGGGCATCAGTGCTATCCGCACAAACTGCTGACGGGCCGCTATCCGATGCTCTCCAAGTTGCGGCAAAAAGACGGCATGGGCGGATTCCCCGATCCCAGCGAATCTGATTATGACCTCTTCATGGTCGGTCACGCCGGTACCGCCATCTCGACGGCCACCGGCATGGCCCGCGGAGATACGCTGCGAGGCGAAGGTTGGTCTCCAGAGAATCCCGGCGGTCGACGAACAGTCGCATTCGTCGGGGATGCCAGCATCGTCAATGGCCTGTCGATGGAAGGACTCAATCACGCCGGTACCCTCGACCGGCAATTCCTCGTCGTCCTCAATGACAACGGCATGAGTATCTCGCGGCCTCAAGGGGCGCTTGCATCCTACTTCGATCGGCTGCGGGTCAGCGACACCTATCGCTCGATGAAGAAGGCCGCCAAGGGCATGGTGGATGGCATACCCGGTGGTGACGCCATTCGAAGCATCGGACATCGCCTCGGCGAAGTCGCCAAGGATGTTGTCAACGAAGACCCGTGGTTCGAAAAGTTCGGTCTGCTTCACGTAGGGCCAATCGATGGGCACGACATACCGTCGCTCATCGAGGCGCTCGCCACCGTCAAAGATGTGAATCTGCCGCTCGTGCTGCACGCCCACACCATCAAGGGCAAGGGCTATGAGTACACCGAGGGCGACGCGACCGCCTTTCACGCTGCCAAACCCCACCGGGTCACTGGCTGCCGCGTGGAGGTGAAGTCAGGTGGACACAGCTTCACGTCGGCTTTCGGCGACGCCTTGTGTGATCTGATGCAACGCGATGACTCCGTCACAGCCTGCTCGGCGGCAATGGCCGACGGCACCGGCGTGCAGAAGGCCATCGATCGGTTCCCCGAACGAACCTGGGATACCGGCATCTGCGAGTCGCATGCCGCCGACATGATGGCAGGCATGGCCAAGACCGGCCTGCGTCCCTTCTTCGCGGTCTATGCGACGTTTATGCAGCGAGCCTTTGATCAGTGCTTCCAGGAATCCTCGCTGCAGGGGCTCCCCCTGCGGCTCTGCCTTGACCGCGCCGGACTCGTTGGCGGTGACGGCGCCGTGCATCACGGATTCTGCGATGTGTCCATCCTTCGGACGCTCCCTGGGGCGGTGCTGATGGCTGCCATCGATGAACCGAGCCTCCGCGAAGCACTTGAGTTCATGCGGACGTGGGATGACGGTCTGACCGCAGTGCGGTATCCACGGGATGACGTCAACGAGATGCTCTCTGGCACGCAATGCCCACCCTATTTCCTCGGAAAGGCGGTCTGTCTTCGCAGTGAACCGGCGGCCGATGTCGTCGTACTTGCCTACGGTGTTCCAGCCTTGACAGCGATTGAAGCGGCTGATCGGCTTGGCGGGGAACTTGCCGTCGAAGTCTGGGATGCGAGGTTTGCCAAGCCGGTCGATGGCGATCTCATCGAGCGGATCCTGCGAAGCGGCACACCCATCCTGACGATCGAAGAACACAGTCTGATCGGTGGCTTCGGCAGTGCCGTCATCGACGAAGCGGTTGCCCGCGGGTTCGATGCCTCGTTGATCGAGCGGTCTGGCCTGCCCGATCGGTGGATCCATCAAGGCTCCCGTGGTGAGCAGTTGGCCGAGGCTGGCCTCGACCTCGACGGCATCACCACGTCCATGCGAGCCGCCGCTGGCCGCGTCAAGTCGCCGCCTCCACCCATGGTCGAAGTACCGAAACGAACCTCGGCGGTGCAGTGAACTCCGCCCCCCGCCTGCGGGGAAGAGAGTGGAGGGATTTCGGCTCCAATGCCTTTTGGCAGCACTTTGCAGCGTTGCCCCAATTCATGCGTAACGTCCACGCATGCTCACACACTTCATCGCTGCGGCTCTGATCGTGACCGGAACCGTGAACCCCGCCACACTGGGTGAACGGGATATCGCCGAAGCCATGGACGTCATCTCCGAGGCCATCCTGTCGGCCCATCACCCCACGCACCACTGGGACCCCCGAAAAATGCCCGCCGATGAAAGTAGTCGCCAACATCTCGGCGGCTACACCGCGCTTGCGACACTCGCTCTGCTGACCGCCGGGCACGACGCGCAGTCCTCTCCACTGCGGGAGGCCATCGAATACCTGAAGGAAATCGAACCAGACGGCACCTATGCAGTCGCCTTCCGCACGCAGGTCTGGGCCAGTCTCCCGGATCGATTCCTGCCGCAACTCCAGCACGACGTCGATCGGCTCGTCGAGGCGTTCCATTGGGAACAAGGTGGGTGGGATTACCTGTGCCGAGCGGTCAAACGCATTCCCCGCGTCTCGCCATCCACGCGGCATGTGGCGATCCTCGCGCTTCACGCCGCAAGCCGACGAGGCATCGAGGTGCCGACGAACCTGCTCAAGCGGGTGGAAGCGGCCACGATCGCTTCGCAGCAGGACAGCGGCGGCTGGTCCTATCACGCGGGGGATACACCGACTGGATCGATGACCGCGGCGGGCGTGTTCTCGCTGGTGTTGGTGGACGATCTCCTGAATCCACAACACAAACAGAATCGGCGCACACGCCAACGGAACGAGGCCTTGCAACGTGGACTGGCATGGCTGGACGAGCGATTCGAAGCCTCGCCCTGCCCGGGTCTTGGCCGCTGCGAGAAGTATCCGATGTACTGGCTCTACTCGCTTGAGCGGATGGCGCTCGCCACCGGATGCCGGCGACTTGCTGGACGAGACTGGCTGCGAGAAGCAACCGCTGTCACCCTCGATCGCCTGTGTAGACAGGACCGCGCCGGGCACTGGACAACAAAGAAGGGCGGCTCACTCTCCCAGTTACGCACAAGATGCTTCGCGCTGATGTTTCTGCATCGCGGTCGCCTACCACTGGCGTGCGCCCACCTGCGGTTCGAACCGGACGCTGTTGCCGGTGATGATGCGAGCAGCCTCGTTGCGAATCTGCTCAGACATCACGAGCAGGAAACGAGTTGGCAATGGGTTGACCTCGACGATCCGGTGCAGGCGTGGCTGGAATCGCCGATGCTCATCGTGAGCGGCGCGGGCGAGCCCGGCTTTTTCCGCGCCAACAGACGCAAAATCCATGCCCATCTACGTGATCCCGACTCCGCCCCACTGCCAGAGATCCCAGAGGTCAACAGAATTGCGGACTATCTGCGCCGAGGGGGTCTGCTCGTAGCCATCACTTCCGGCGGCGGATTCGCCCGCGCCATCAAGCAGATCGGTTCACTCGCCGCGCCTCACGCTACGTGGCAGCGGCTCTCACGCGATCATCCGGTCGCGTCACTGTTGAGTCCAGTGCGGCATCTGCCCCGTCTTGAGGCTCTGTCCACACCGAACCGCAGCCTCATCGTGCTGATTCGAGGACCAAGTGACGAAGTCATGCCGAACCTCTGGGCCATCGCAACCGAGCGACATGTGTTTCCGCCGAGGTTGGAGATATCTCGCAAAATGGAGTCTGCCAGCGTGTCAGGACCGCAGCGCGGCGTGGTCTTCGCCGTCGATCCCAATGACTGCGTTGAGCGAGGCGCCGCTGATGCCTTTGCCGCATGGTGCGAGCGGACAGGTCGTCACGCCGTGGTTGACGATGCGACACTTCCGGAGAACGGCGACGATGAACTGCTCGTGATCCAGACTGGCACGCGGCAACCTGACTGGCGACTCGTGGAGCAGGCACTGAACGAAGGCCGCGTCGTGCTGATCACCGGCCAAACGGACATGGTCGAGCAGATCAAGGTGGATGCGTCCAAGGCGGGGCTCACCTTGAAGCCCGCTCGATCCGCCCCATGGGTAACCGCCACCGGGCTGCCAGGCTGCCGCGACCTCTCCGCCCCCGGATGGCGTCCCGGCAGCCACCAAAGGGGCCTGAGCACCGCTGGTCTTGACCTCATTGCTGCAGATCACGCTGGGGGGGGGACACTGATCCTCTCCCCATCTGATCTCTGCCACGCCCTGCTCGACCGACCCTGTTGGGGCATCCACGGCTACGACGCTGATACGGCGCGGCATCTGCTCTGGAACCTCGCAAACTGGTCCAGCACATACCCTGCGGGGAAGGAACCTTCCCATGCGACGATGGACATGGTGGACGATCGCGATCGGGGCGGCAACCGGGCTGCTGATCGGTCTCTGGCTGTCGCCGCGGCTCACGGCTGGAGCGTGGATTGATGACATCACCTCCGCAGCACCGGCCGAACGAGCCGCGGCATGGCAGTGGCTCACCGCCCCACCACCCGGCGGCCGAACGCCTCGATTGAACGACTGGCAGGACGACATCGAGGTGCAACTGCTCCGGCACGGCGATGATGACGCGCTGCTCGACGCCATGGCAATGCTGGAAGCAAATGGGCGATTCGGATGGCGGCACACCCCCCCCGAACTGATGCATGTCACCATCGAGGCCTTGAACCGCGCCGGCGGCGACCACGCCGAAACGGCTCGATACCTGATCGCGTCGCAGCCGGTGTTGCCAAGTGCGTCGAAAGCAGGGACCATGCCATAGATGACCACTCCACCTGAAACCTGCGACCCCCCACACACGCCTGAGGACACCACACATCTGGCGATCCGTGTCCACATGATGCCCAAGGACACCAACGTGGCGGGAACCGTGTTCGGTGGCGTCATTCTCTCGCTGGTCGATCAAGCCGGGTTCTATCAGGTTCGTCGGCATGGTCTGCACCGCTGGGTCACGGTGTCGATGGATGCGGTGGAGTTTCGACGACCGGTCTGGCCCGGTGATGTGGTCAGCCTGTACACATCGACCGAATGCACCGGATGCACGAGCGTCACCGTGCGGGTGAAGGTCCTCGCAGAGCGATTCCAGACGGGCGATACCGTCGAGGTCACCGCCGCTCGGTTGACCATGGTCAGTGTTGATGCCGCGGGCAAACCCATACCGTTCGCCGATCCGCCTTCGCTTGCGGAGATGCGAGCCGATCGTGACTAAGCCACTTCGCCTGTGTTGCCTGGCAAGTGGTGGTGGCCGAACCGTGATGAACCTTCAAGACCACATCGAGGCGGGCGAACTTCCCGCAATCATCGAGTTGGTCATTCTCTCCCGTAGCGGACTGCCCGCCGGCGAGCGATGCGCCGCACGGGGACTTCGGACCTGCAAGCCCGCAGACACGGACCCGGTCGATGACTGGATACTCGCGAGCCTGCAGGAAGGCAGACCCGATCTCATCTGCCTCTGCGGCTACCTCCGTCTGCTGCCGATTCTGCCGTGGATGATAAACCGCGTCGTCAACATCCACCCCGCATTGCTTCCAAACTTCGGAGGCAAAGGCATGCATGGCCGCGCCGTCCACGAAGCAGTTCTGGCGTCAGGACGACGGGAGAGCGGCTGCACCGTGCATCTGGTGGATGCCCGATACGACCACGGAGCAACCATCCTGCAGCGAACCTGCGAGGTACTGCCTACCGACGATGCCGACACCCTCGCTGCCCGCGTCTTTGAAGAGGAATGCGCCGCCTACCCCGCGGCCATCCGGCTGATCGCCGAAGGCCGCGTCCGCATTGGAGACGGTCCAGTCGAGATTGCGCCGCCTGAGCACCGCTGGCCCGATGCGCTCGGCCACTCACCCACATAGCGGCACCCCGCCTGGGCAGGCCGCCCTGCTGCTGGTCTGCCCTGCCGC
>JASMMN010000157.1 GCA_030748155.1 Phycisphaerales bacterium | reverse complement strand
CTCTCGGACCCGATGCTGCTTGTCGACGGTGTGGAACTCGTGTCGCTGTCGACCTACATCGAAGCCGTGGAAGTGGCCATTGCCGCCGAGTGGGACATCGACCTCGACGGGACACTCTGGCTCGGCGGACGGCAAACCGATGCGAGCGGTGGCCCTGAGGACGGATGGACGTGGCCCTTCGACGATTTCTGGTCTTGGACCAACTGGGCAGTGGGTCAACCGGACGATCTGGCCGGTAAGGAGAACGTTCTGCGGGCGTCTGGGATGGCTCTTCCGTGGGAATGGACGGATGAACTCTCCACGGCCACCGCCGATGGCCACCTTCTTGAGTATGCCTCGGACTGCAACGGCAACTTGGTGCTGGACGCGTGGGACATCCGGGCCGAACTGGTCTACAACGGTGTGATCATCGACTGTGACGATGACTGCCGCATCGATTCCTGCCAAATCGCCGAAGGCGTCCGACTCGACTGCAATGCCAACGGTGTCCCTGATCGCTGCGACGTGGCCGACGGCACCGTGCTGGACTGCAATGCCAACGGGGTCCCCGACCAGTGCGACGTCAACGACCTGACGAGCGAGGATTGCAACGGCAACGGTATACCCGACGAGTGCGACGACCCGGACGATCTGCTCATCTGCGACGCCATCGTGATCAATGAGGTGCTCATCGATCCGGTCGAAGACGTCAATGGGGACGGTGTCATCCATCCAGGGCAGGACCAGTTCGTCGAAATCGTCAACAACTCAGATGATTTCATCGACCTTCAGAACTGGGAAATCCTCCAGGACGGTATCCGCTGGCACATCTTCTCGGAAATCACCCTCATCGAAACGAAATGCGCCGTGCTGGTCTTCGGCGGCGGCAAACCAAATCCCGATGACTTCCCGGACGGCGTCCCGATTCACACGTCGAGCAATGGAGCCTTCCTCGCCCTCCGCGTGCCGCCTTCGGGAAACACCGCCACCCTCATGTTGCGAGACGACACATTGACGGCCCACGACACCATCACTTGGGGGAACGAGGCCGACACCGACGGCCCGAGTCTAACCCGCTGCCCGGATGTCATCGGTAGCGACCCGGACGGAGACGGACTCATCAACATCATCCCGCACGATGAGTGTACGAGCTTTGATCGATCGCCGGGATTATTCGTTGATCAATCGGAATTCTCCTGCAACAACGATGCCGATGAAGACGGTGTCCTAGACAGCGACGACAACTGCGTGAACGACTGGAATCCGACTCAGGATGACTGCGACGGTGATGGAATCGGAGATGCCTGCGACACCACCGTCGACTGCGACGAGAACAACATCGACGATTGTGTTCAGATCGCGATTGAACCATCGCTCGACTGCGATGAGGATGGGGCCCTAGATATCTGCCAACTCATTGAAGATCCGGACGGACTTGACTGCAACGCCACAGCTCGGCTCGATTCATGTGAAATCGCCGATGGGACCGTTCCCGACTGCAACGAAAACGGACGGCCAGACGAATGCGACATCGCGGATGGCACCAGCCTCGATGAGAATGGCGACGGTATTCCCGACGAATGCTGCCTTGCCGATATCCCATGTGACGGCGTCAACGGACTGCTCGTGATCATCAACAACCTTGGCTGCGTGGGAACACCACCGACCTGTCCGGGTGACTTCAACTGCTCGGGACTGGTAGACACGGGAGACATCCTTGACTATCTCTCGCAGTGTTCGTTCAAATAGCGGACACCTAGGCAGCCAACGCCTCAGCGATTTCCACAACCAGTACATCCAGCATGCATTCTGGCGTACCGATGCCGCGGCGGAGCCGCTGTTGATGGCGAAGCGCATCACCAAGCAACTCCGCGAGCCGCTCGGGCGGCACACGCTCAGCCACCGAAATCGTCGCATCCCCAGCGGGTCCCCAGAGTTTGAGATCCTTGCGGATCTGATGCGGGCCGGCGCCGCTGCGTCGCATCCTCGCCGCTGCGTGCAGGCGACGCAGCATGTCGGTGACGGCCCACGCGACCAGCACGTCGCTCTGCCGCGACACGCCGAGCAGTTCGTGCAGCGTTGCCAGACCCCGCGGGGCACCGCCGCCGAGCAGCGCATCCTGAATGACCCATGCCTTTTCTTCGCGGCTCAGCGGCACCGCCTCGTCGACGAGTCTCGTATCGATTGACTTGCCCTCCAGCGTCATCGCAGAGAGTTTGGCGAGTTCCGAGTCGAGTCTCGCCAGATTGCATCCAACGCGGCGCACCAGACACTCGGCAGCGCCGCGGTCGATTTCGGCGTTGTATTCCTTGCCCGCGCGGCCCATGACCCACCGCAGCGTGTCGGCTGGTCCGAGCGACTTGATGCGGTGTACCAGCCCGACCTTCTCGATGGCCTTGTCGATCTTGCCGCGATGCCACGTATCAGCCCGCAGCAGCAGCGTGGCGTCCTCGCACGGGTCGGCAACGTATTTCTCGAGCAACACGCGAGCCCTGCTCGGTCCGCTGCCTTCGCCGCGAGCGGCGAGAAACCTGTCCGCCTTGTCCACGATGACGATCTTGTGCTGCTGTAGCAGACCGAACGTCCGAAGTTCATCGAGCACATCGGCGGGACTCGCAGCATCACCGTCGAAGTCGAACCGCTCGATCTCGCCGTGAACCTGCTCCAGAGCATCAATCAACCGACGGGTGTAGTAGGGCGAGAGGAATGCATCATCGCCGATCAGGGCGACAACCCGCATCGACGCGTCAAAGGAGACCTTGGCCATCCGCTGAGCATAGCGGGAGACCCACCAGCGGAGTACCTTCCTGTGATGCTCGCGCTTGAAGTCATTCGTGGACCTGATGCTGGGCGACGCTTCCCGCTTCCACCGACCGAGCCGCAGTTGCTTGGCCGATCGTCAGAGGCCATGCCTCTGACGGATCGTAGTATCAGCCGTCGGCACGCGGAACTCACCCCCGATGGTGAGCGGTGGGTACTCCGAGACTTGGATTCCTCCAACGGTACCGAGGTCAATGGCGGCCGAATCGCCGCAGCCACCCACATCGCTGTGGGCGACACGATTCGCTGCGGACGAACCAGCCTTCGTCTCATCGAGGCCGATGAGATGATGGCAGGCCCGGTCCGCTGCGCCCCAGCCCTGCGGCACGCCCCCCCACCCATGCTGCTGCCTCCAGAGCCAGAGGATCAGCGGCGGGTGCTCGCCATGTTGTGGACGATTGCAGGGCACGACACCGATGGCGACTCGCGATTGCAGGATCTGCAGGCCACGCTGGCCGCGGGCCTGGGGGCATCGGAAGTTCAGGGCAAAGCGGGCAACCATTCACTGGTTGTTCCGCTCCGCCAATCGGACGCTGGCGGGCCTATCGAACTGGGGTTCGATGTCCCGCCGCAACCGTGGCAGCGGAGCGGCGCTGAACTGGGCGTGTGGCTCTTTGAGATGCTCGGCGAGGCGAGGCGGGTCGCCGAGCGGGACCGACTCGCGGCCATGGGCGAGGCCGTCGCAGTCATCAGCCATGCGGTCAAAAACATCCTGCAAGGGCTCCAAGGTGGCGCCGGCGCAATCGAACTGGCGATCAAGCGGGGCGATCTGGACCTGGCCCGAGAAGGATGGCCCATCCTCGCGAGAAACCTCGACCGGATCCACGACCTGACCTTCAACATGCTGGCGTGGTCGCGGACAAGCCACCTCGATCTCAGGCCCGGCTCACTCGCCGCATTGATCGAGGATGTTGTGGCTCTGCAGCGGCCCACCTTCGAGCAACAACGGGTGCGGCTTGAGGTAACGGGCGAGTCCCTGCCGGAGGTGCCCTTCGATACAGCAGCGATGCACCAAGCCCTGCTCAATCTGGTGCTCAACGCCCTCGAAGCCGCCCCACCTCGCCGCGGACGGGTCCGCATCGAGACCTCGGCGGATCGGCAGCGGCAGGAAGCGGTGCTCGCCGTGATCGACGACGGACCCGGCATACCACAGGCCCAGCAAGCAACCGTCTTTGAGCCCTTCGCCTCGGCCCGTGGTCAGCGAGGCACCGGACTGGGTCTCGCGGTCACTCGGCGTATTGCGGCCGCCCATGGGGGACGACTGGTACTTCATAGTCAACCTGAGGCGGGTGCTCGCTTTGAAATCAGGCTGCCGCTCCACAGCCCCGAGGGTGATCCCGGCGACACTGACATCCCACCTCCTGCTGTGATGAATCCCGATGAATTCGAAGACTGAGACGTCGGCTATCATGCCGCCCTTCACTGGTCCCCAAGTAGGAATGTCTCCCCGATGGATACCGCGGTCCCACCGCTCTCAATGATGCCGCCCGAGATACAGGCATCCTCCCAATACCAGCGAACCCGCGAGATGACGCTCGACGAGCTTCTGCTGGAAAACCGGATCATCTTCCTCGTCGGCGAGATCAACCACGCCTCCGCCGCCCGTGTGATGATGCAGATGCTCTATCTGGAAGATCAGAAACGTGGCCAGCCCATCAACTTCTACATCAACAGTCCGGGCGGATCAGTTGACGACACACTGGCCCTCTATGACACCATGCGGTTCATTTCCAGCGAGGTAGCAACCTACTGCATCGGGCGTGCCTACAGCGGCGGCGCCGTCCTGCTCGCGGCAGGCCAGAAGGGACAACGGCACATCCTGCCCCACGCCAAGGTGATGATCCACCAGCCCTATGGCGGCGTCACGGGACAGACCTCGGATGTAAAGATTCAGGCTGAGCAGATTGTCAAAGCCAAGGAAACGCTCAACCGCATCCTCGCCGAGCACTGCGGCAAACCCTATGACATCGTCGCGGCCGATTCCGAACGCGACAAGTATTTCTCAGCCGACGAAGCCAAGGAGTATGGGCTGGTCGATGAGGTGGTCGAATTCCCTGAACTCAAGAAGACGAACAAGGATGCCTGAGCACATGTCCCAGTTGATCCCAATCGTCATCGAGAAGGAAGGCCGCGGCGAACGGGCCTATGACATCTACTCCCGCCTGCTCAAGGACCGAATCATCTTCCTCGCTGGCTCGGTGATGGACGAGTCGGCCAACCTGATCGTCGCGCAGATGCTCTTTCTCGCCAACGAGAACCCCGAGGCCGACATCAATCTCTACGTCAGTTCGCCCGGCGGCAGCGTCACGGCGGGTCTGGGCGTCATCGATACCATGAACTTCGTGCCGTGTGATGTGGGTACCTACATCATTGGGCAGGCCGCGTCGATGGGTTCGCTCATCGCATGCTCGGGCGCCAAGGGCAAACGCTGCACGCTGCCCAACGCCAAGAACCTCATGCACCAGCCGCTACTCAGTGGCGTGCTCGAAGGTCAAGCAACCGACCTGCAGATCGAGGCCGAGGAAATGCTTCGGTTGCGGGATGTGCTGTACCGCATCTACTCCGATGCGAGCGGTCGCTCGATTGAGCAGATTGCCGAAGACTGTGAGCGAAACTGCTGGCTCGATGCCAAGGGTATGGAGGAGTACGGCCTGGTCGATCGCGTCATCGAGCGGTTGAATCCTGAGTCGTCCTGATGCGCATTCGCAGCCTGCTGGTGTTTGCATCGCTCGCTGCGGTGCTGTCGTGCAGCGGATGCGACAGTCGATCTCGCAGAGCCAGCGCCCGGCTTCGAACCGAGAACGCCTTGCTGCTGCAGCAGATCGATGCCCTCGAATCCAGACAACGGGAATTGAAAGCATCGCTTCAGGCGATTGATGCCGAATCGCCGACCCGCACCAAAGCCTCTGCGGAGGTCCCGCAGGTCGCAACCATCACGGTATCGTCCATGAGTGGCTTCGAACCCGGCGAGACGGAAGACGGCATGGTGCTTGAAGTGCATGTGCAGGCCACCGACGGCAAGCAGCGACCAATTCAACTGGTCGGCCCCCTCGAAGCACAGGTTCTTCGCCCGGTTCCCGGCGAGCCGCCCCAACTCCTAGTGGATCTGAAACTCGATCCGGAAGCCGTCAGAGAGGCATGGCGTAGCAGTCTGTTTGGCGCGACGTATCTCATCCCGATACCGATGGCAACGTCCGACGTCCAGCCGGACATGCCGCTGCTTGTGCACGTCTTTCATGACGATCTGCGAACAGCGCGACGGCTCGAAGCCAGCGGCACCGTTGCCCACCACTTATCCACGGACGATCGCTGAATTCAACCCGGGGTAGACTGCCGCCATGCGTCTGTTGCTATGCGCCATGTTGCTTGTCCCATTGGTTCTCGGTCCTTTGACCGGTTGTTACCGGCCGTTGTTCGATGAAAACTTGCCGCGGCATCAATACGAATCCTACGACACGGCCCGGAACGGCCAGCAGCCCACCGAGGAATACGACCTCTTTGGCAACCCCCAACCAACCCTGCGGACCCGACTGAACAACCGATGAGCCGATCCGATCAGGAGATCTGTGCACACCACGCAGCCTCCCCCCCCATTCATGATGCCAAACCCCAATCCTCGATTCAAGTTGGCTGGGGGGGTATGGCCGATGGACACCCTGAGGGACATGGACAGTCCCGAGGAATGCCCACGCCGATGCATCAACCACCGAGCGGTCCCACCCGCCGCACGCAGTTCGTCTTCGCCGCCTTCGCGGTCGCCATGACCGCGGCCATGGCGGTGCTCGCACTGGACACCCCGCAACAAGCCGGCGGCTTCCCACTGACCTATATCACCCCACTCACAGACCGGCCCAGCGTCGGCGACGATCTCATCTTCGCGACCAAAAATGGGCTCGAGCGACAGCGATGGACCGGCATCGTTATCCATCATCTCGGTGAGCCATTCGGCACGCCGGAGTCGATCCACCGCCAACATCTCTCTTGGGGCTACCAGGGGCTTGGGTACCACTTCCTCCTCGGCAATGGAAATGGGCTGGGTAACGGCGAGATTCACGTGGGCTACCGCTGGGTCGAGCAACTCCCGGGGGCTCATGTGGTCGGTGAAGCCGGACGGGTCCACAACGAGCACTCAATCGGTATCTGCCTGATCGGCGACGGTGATCGCCACGAATTCTCCGAGCGGCAACTCAAGCACCTGACCCGATTGGTGCAGCGGCTCCAGCAGGAATTCGGCATTCCTGCCGATGCCGTCCACCTGCACAGCGAACTGGCTTCGGACCTGAGCAGCCCCGGGCGGTTGTTCTCGAAAGCCAATTTTCGCTCGCAGTTGCTCGACGCCCCGCGTTGAGTCTCTCAATCTCCCCCTGTATCCTGCATGATCCTCCTTGCGAGCCCCATTCCAGGGTCCCCTTGGGGGGAGCGACTCAGCCCATGTCTCCACAACGGATCATCGCCGGGTTCACAGTGCTCGCCAAGATCGGCGAGGGAGCGCGGTCTGACATCTACGCCGTCCAAGACGCCAAAACCAAGCAGGTCTGGGCACTCAAGCATGTCGAACTGAAGGGCGACAAGGATGACCGGTTTCTCAAGCAGGTGCAGCGTGAGTACACCATCGGAGTCAAACTCTCCCACCCTTCGATCCGCAAAATCCGCAAGATCATCAAGCAGCGAAAGTGGTTCAAGATCGAAGGGTTGGCCCTGCTGATGGAACTCGTGGATGCGAACACCCTCGATCAGCAACTGCCCCGCACCACGGCCAACTCCGTCGCCATCTTCAGACAGATCGCCGATGCCCTCGCCCATATGCATGAAAAGGGATTCGTACACGCCGATATGAAGCCGACCAATGTGCTGATCATGGAAGACGAACATGTCAAAGTGATCGATCTTGGTCAGGCTTGCCCGATCGGCACCATCAAGAAACGCATTCAGGGAACTCCCGGATACATGGCCCCGGAGCAAGCACTCCGCGAAGCCATCGACGAGCGAACCGACATCTTCAATCTCGGTGCCACGATGTACTGGGTGCTTGTGCGAAAGGTCATTCCCACCGCCATGCCCCCGCAGAACAGCGCCAGTGGCCTGCTTTCGACCAAGGACGTGTCGGACATCCCCCCCCCGGAGCCCCCGCACGAGGTCAGCAGCAGAGTTCCAACGGACCTCTCGGATCTCGTCATGGCCTGCGTGGCCAAGAACCGTGAAGATCGCCCTGAATCGATGTCCGCAGTAGCACGCCAACTCGGCGCGATCGCCCAGTCGACCGATATCATGGATGCCTGAGCCGTGCGGACCGACGACGAAATCTGCATGTGTTTCCACGTGAGCCAGCGGAAAGTCCAAGCTTGGCTGCAACGAGAGAAACCAACCGTCGCCTCTCAATTGAGCAATTGCCTTGACGCTGGCACGGGCTGCGGATGGTGCCGCCCCTTCCTTGAGCAACTCTACCGTCAGTGGAAGGCTGGAGAGCCAATTGGGTTGACGGTGGACTTGGAGTCCTATTGCTCGGGGCGCGATCGCCATCTGGTACAAGGGTCGGATACCGAGGCCTGACTCCCTCGACTTAGAGGTTGAACACCAAGTAGCGCATCCGTGGGTCAGACTCCGATATCTGACCCTCGCCGATCCGCCACCGCGACTTGCGACCGTCATCCCACTGGACTTCCGCCACATCCCCACTGACATGCAGCAGACCGCGAGCCACTTGCTTCACAACACCCCGGCCTTCACTCACCACGCCCTCCAACTCCAACCATGCGGCTCGATGGTCCGGCATGGGGACCACCTGAACAGTGGTTCCAAGGGATCTGTCCGGACGTTTCTGGCATCTGAGCCCCCACAGGGCCGCCCCACACTGCGGCCCCCTCGCCACCAGCAGATCCCAATGCACGCCACCACCCGGCTCGGTGTGCTCAAGTACGACCACCGGCACAGACGGCGAATCAGGCGGTACTGGCCATATCATTGCTCGGTCGTCCACAAGTACTCCACGATACCTCCCGAGGGGAGGGACCCGAGGGGACATCAATCGTATGATGGGCAGCGTGAAACCACTCAATCGATCCATTCTCGTTGTCGCGGGTCTGCTGCTGGGCGTCACCTTGGCCGCATGCTCCAACCGTATTCCAAGCACCGCTTTACGCCTCAAAGGTGAACGGGCTGTGTCCATCAACGACTGGCCAGCAGCAGTGCATTGGTATGGACAACTGGCCGATCGCGACCAGACCGACTGGCGGGCACAGGCTGCACTTGGACATGCCGCGCTGGAAACCGGTGACCTCCCCACCGCCCGCCGGGCCCTTGAGATTGCCTCAGCACTCAATCCAGCAAACGCCGACGTTGCGCGAGATCTCGCCGACACACTCGAACTTCAGGAATCGTGGGACGATTTGTTCGCCTATCTCCACGATCGCGCCAACACCACATCGTCGGCCAATGACTGGTTGCGACTCGCCCGCGTCGCGATTGAGGCGGATGATCCGGACACAGCGTGTGAGGCCATTCGCACCGCGATTGCAGTAGATGGTGGCGCCGCCGTCGACCCGTATCTGCGGGCTGCACGCCTCGCAAGGCGGCTCGGCGATGATGATGATGCCTTCCACGCCCTGTCTCTGGCATGGCAACTAGACCCCAACGACGAAGATGTGCAGGCCGCGCTGCGAGACATCGGTGTCGTGCCGGGACCCACGATGCGTCTGACGCAGGGTCAATGAACCCCGCGACACCCTCAACCACCACATCGCTTCTGGAGCGACTGGGCGGGCTGCATGATGCCTCCCGCCTCCGCCTGCTCGTACTGCTCGACGCGCACGAACTGGCAGTCGGCGAACTGGCCGCTGCAATTCAGACACCACAATCCACGGTCTCACGGCATCTCAAACGGCTGGTCGACTCCGGCTGGGTACAGCGTCGCAACGTCGGACCACAATCGCTGTACCGAATGACAACTACATCTCTTGAGCCGAAGGCCCGCCAGTTATGGGAGATCGCCGCGTCTTGCCTGAATGATGACCCGACCCACACCGAGGACCTCCGCCGCGTTGGAGAGATTCTCGCTCAGCGACATATCGACTCACAGACATTTTTCGGCTCGGTTGGCGGAGATTGGACCAAACTGAGAGCCTCGCTCTTCGGTGACACGATTGCCACCGCCTGGTTGCCCGCCCTGCTGGACCCAACCTGGATCGTGGCCGATCTTGGATGTGGTACCGGTCAAACAACCGCGGCGTTGGCTCCGTGGGTGGCCCGGATCGAGGCAATCGATCGCGAACCGACGATGCTCGACGCCGCCCGCCGCCGATTGGCAGATCAACCGAATGTCCACTTCCATCAAGCCGACATGGCCGCGTTGCCGCTTGCATCCAACTCGGTCGACTTGGCGCTGATCTCGTTGGTGCTGCACCATGTCGAGCGGCCCGATCGTATCGTCATCGAGGCGGCGCGGATACTTCAGCCGACAGGGCGGCTGCTGATCATCGACATGGTCGCCCATGATCGGATTGAATACCGCGACACCATGGGGCATCTGCACCTTGGATTCGATCGATCGCTGATCGAATCGTGGATCGCTGCTGCTGGCCTGTGTAGTGAGCGGTTCACGCTGCTCAGGCCGGATCCCCGGGCCCATGGGCCGGGCCTGTTCGCGGCGATTGCCCGCGGGAAACGATGATCTGAATTCCCGCTGCCGCGATCGACCGAGCAGCACGTGAGCAGCGGAAAGCAGCCGATCAGAAACGGTGACACCATGCCGTCACAGGAAACTCACTGCTGCCCTGCAGCCTCTTTGCTCTCCTGCTCTGGAGTCTGAAGAGCCGCCGGCTCCGGGCTCCAGATCTCGGAGAGTAATTGCGTAAAGGAAGGATCCGCCCCGCCCCGCCGCATGGTGCTCAAGCCAACTTGCACCAGATCCTGTCTGCCCAGTTGATGGCCGATGTATGCCAGCAGGAATCCGTATCGGTCCAGATCCGCATCACCCTGAATGCGTTCGGTCAGGATGGAGATCGCCCGGTCCAATTCCTTCTGGGCTGGTAGCAGATCCGCTGAATACAGCACATCAATCATCTCGGGCTGAAAGGCGAGCAGGCTCTGGAGTGTCAAGGCCGCCGAGAGATACAGACTGGCACCGATCTGAGCGTGACCCATGCCCGCCATCGCCAACGGATGGCCGGGGATGAACCGCAAGGCTCGATTGAATCGCCGCTCGGCCCAGAAGTAGTCACCGGCCTTGAGCCGCTGCTCGGCGGCGACCACCAGATCATTGAATCGCCCCCGGCTACCACTGTCGAAACGCTCGATCCGTTGCCCGTGCCGCAATACCAGCCCGTAGTCTTCCCAGGCAAGTGGTGTTGGCGCGTCTCTGCCGGAGGGGGATGCCTCGGACGGACCGGGCGAAGGTGTCGCGGAAGTCGATCCGGCCGGTTCGGTCGGAGGTTGTGTGGACTCGTTGGTCAACCCACCGGGCACCAGAGGTTCGGTGTCGGATGACGTATGGGCATTCAGCCAATCCGGACCAGTGATCAACTCACCCCGCATTCTTCGGTAATCCAGTTCAATTGCCTCAAGCCGCTGCTCCAGTGTCATCGTGGCGGGATGCAGCGAGGCATAGCGGTCGGCCATGGCCTGATAGGTGCGCTTGAGATCAGCGGCCACCGGCAGTGTCGCGACCCCGGGTTCGATCCGCGTATCAATCACGGTGGCTGAACTGATGAGGTCATGGAACCGCGTGTCCCACGCCTGCCCCACCGTCGGAATCGGACGGCCAGCTATCTGATCTTCTCGCAGTCGTGCCAGATCGTATGACGACAGCCCCGCTTCGAAAAGTCCCCCCTGATCGGGTGCCATGGCCAGCCCCCTCAAGCCGGAACCGATGTATCGAAGCGGTTGACGATCTTGCGACACGCCTCGGCCAAGTGGCCGCTCGATCCGACCGGACCAACTGTCGTCAATATTGGACTGCAACGTCGTCTGGAGTCGATGCCCAGAAAGAACGGTGCGGTCGGCTGCAAGTAGACCCGGCTGCGATTGCTTCAAAGCGAGTGGATCAGCGGATTCCTCAATCGGCGCGAGCGACGCGGGTCGTGGGGTATCGTGGCTTTGCTGAGCAAATCGATCCAACGAAGCCGCCGCGCCGATCTCACCGGTCATGGCCCCCGAGTGTCGCAGCCCTGATGTGGTGTTCCATTGGTCGTACGTGAACGGGTTGTAGTAATCGCCATCGATGCCGAATGTGGAGATGGGCAGGCCAGATCCGCCGGTCATCAGCTCGGTGTCGAGGCTGCCGAGGTTCTGCCAATACCATGGGTTGTTATAGAGACTCTCGCCAATGAGTCGCTCAGAAACATTGTCAATGTTGTGCTGCCGAAACTGTGCATTGGTGGTCAGATCAAAGGAATGCTCGAACTTTCGGCCTTCGGCGGCGTTGTTGCGAAACTCATAGCGATTCGGAAGCGACCGCCGATTCCCGATGCCGTGGATTTCCGGTAATCCCTGTGCGGTGTTCTGCCTGGTCGATTCGACCCGCTGCTGAGCGTAGCCAACTGAAATGATGAAGCCAATGACCGCCGAGAGAGAAAGGATGTGAGGCATGAGGCAATGGTAGGGGGGGGAGTCGGAAGTGGCGAGTCGGAAACTGCCGGACTGCACGCTGCCGTGACTGCCGACTCCCGGTTCGCTGCGGAGCCGTGAACTACCATCCTCCCATGCCAAACGCTCATCGTTACATCACAACGCCCATTTACTACGTCAACGACCGCCCACACATCGGACATGTCTACACGACAACGGTGTGCGATATCTGGGCGAGGTTTCAGCGGCTGCTGGGACGAGACGTGTTCTTCCTGACCGGCACAGACGAGCATGGGCAGAAGGTCGAGCAGTCCGCCGCAGAGCGAGGGATGGCACCGTCGGTCTTCGCTGATGAGATCTCAGCCGAGTTTCGCGGAGCCATGGATCTCTTCGGTCTGACACACGACGAATTCATCCGCACGACAGATCCGCAGCATGAGCAGCAAGTGCGGACCTTCGTCGGTCGCCTCATGGAATCGGGCGACGTGTACCGCGGCACATTCGAGGGGTGGTATGACGCCGGGCAGGAGGAGTACCTGACCGAGACTCAGGCCAAGGAAGCCGACTACGTCTCGCCCGTCTCCGGCAAGCCGCTTGAGCGAGCGAGGCAGGAGAACTACTTCTTCAAGTTGAGCGGCTATCAAGACCGTATCGAGGCCCTGTTTGCAGAACATCCTGAATTCGTCCGCCCAGAGGGTCGCCGCAACGAAGTTCTCGGCAGGCTGCGAGAGGGCCTCCAGGATGTCCCGATCAGCCGCACCAACTTCACGTGGGGCATCCCCGTGCCCGACGACGAGTCGCACGTGATCTACGTCTGGATCGACGCGCTTTTCAATTACATCACGGCGTTGGGGCTGGGTGATCTGAGCAGTTCCCGGGCGGCCGATCGACACGAGTACTGGCCTGCCACCTATCAGGTGATCGGCAAGGAAATCCTCTGGTTCCACGCGGTCATCTGGCCGGCCCTGCTCATGGCGCTCGATCTGCCGATGCCCCGCTGTGTCTACGCTCATTCCTTCTGGATCAGCGACGGCAAGAAGATGTCCAAGTCGCTGGGCAACTTCATTGGTCTTGAGCAGCTGCAGGCCTGTATGGATACATACGGGCGGGACGCGCTTCGCTACTTCCTCGCGGTCCAGGGGCCGCTTGGATCGACCGACGCCGACTTCTCACGCTCGCAGTTCCACGAAACCTACACGACCGATCTTGTCAATACGCTGGGCAACTGCGCCAGTCGTACTTCGGCGATGATCGGCAAGTACTTCGAGGGCATCTGTCCGCCCGACACGGGAGAGTGCGCGGGCGGTGGAGTCGAATGGGAGACATTCACCTCCGAACAAGTCGCTCGATCGATCGCCGCCATGGACCGACTGGATCTCGCCGGCTCCATCGAGGCGGCCATGAGCATCGTCCGCCGCGTGGATGCCTTCATCAACGATACCGCACCGTTCAAACTCGCCAAGGACCAGACGAAGGCGGCCATGGTCGGGACCATCCTCCACCGGTGCGCCGAAGCCATCCGTATCGCGGCGTGTCTGCTTGAGGCTGTACTGCCCGATCACGTGGCCGACCTGCGGACAGCGTGGAACTTCGGCGAGTCCAGCGGCGATCTGGCTGCTGAGTGCCGCTGGGGCGGCCTGCCGGCCAGGACGGTGATCGAGAAAGTAATGCTGTTTCCAAGAATTGAAGCATGAGCCGCCTGCTGGCCGCCGCCGGCAGCATCAGCGATCCGCCACTTGAGAAGCAACGGGATCAGGCCCCGGTACCCGACCCCCTCCACGGCACCTCGGCCAGGAGCGTAACTGCCCCTTTGACCCGATCGCCCACCGAGACATGCACGACCGCGTCATCAAGATCAGGAACGACCAACTCGGTCGTGCTGCCGAATTTGATCATGCCCAAACGGATACCCCTTGCAAGACGATCGCCGGCTTTGAGGGGACACACAATGCGGCGGGCGATGGTGCCTGAGACCTGACGTATGCCCAGCAGCATACTGTCGTCTCGCCGGCAGAAGATCAGGTTGCACTCGTTCACCTTGGCCGACTCGTCGGTGCGAGCATCGAGAAATCGGCCACGCCGATAGTCGGTCCGAATGACCTCGACTGCACAGGGTGTTCGGTTGACATGCACATTCAGCACGCTGAGGAAGATCCGCACGATGATGGCGGGGCCGTCTACGAACTCGTGGTGATCGACCCGCTCGATCGCCGAGATGCATCCATCGGCCGGACTGACCATCGCCCCAATCCCGAAACTCGATGACGGGCGTCGACTTGGGTCGCGGAAGAACCACGCAACCGCGAACCACAGTACGGCGAGCATTCCCGTGATTAACCAATTGACCCATATGGTGGGAATGAGCAACCAGCACATGACGACAATGATCAAGGCGATCAACCCGCCGCCGCCCCATTCCCGGATTCCGGCTGGTGCAAGCCGCATAATGCCAATTAGCCCGCCTTGCCGCCGATCACAAATCCGATCACGGCAAGCGCCGCGGTTCCAACGGCAAGTCCGCCGACCCAGATCCACAATTGCTCGGCGATGAGGGGTGCGATACCCGAGGCACCTCCCAATACCTCCACAGCCACCATGGCGAAAACGGCAAAGAGTGCAACCGTGCCACCAATCAGCACGCCTGTGCTCAAACCGGACCACGCTGGGTCCCAGATCTGGGCAGCGGCCACCATCGGGGATGCCGCTGGTGTCGAGACTACTGGGGTTCCACTTACCGCCGGTGAAGGCTCTTCCGAATCGGAATCACCCGCTGCTTCAAAAAGCCCGGAGGCAGCAGGGAAGTCAACTTCGTCATCGCTTGAGAAGACCTCCTCAAGCAACTCGGCACCGAGCGAGGTGTCATCGGACTCTCGTGTGAGATCCAGTAATCCACTGCCGGAGCCGACGGATTCGAGGGTGAGGTCGTCCTCATCCAACCCCTCGCCCAACTGCGTGTCGCCAGCCTCGTCCAAGTCGATTCCACCGTCAAATGCGGAAACCGACGCAGATGCGTCGCTCCCCTCGATGGGCGGCTCCAGTTCGGCTGAGAGGTCAAGGTCATCACTGGCCAGATCGCCCACCGACTCCATCGAGGAGGCACCCAAGCCGATCACGCTTCCCGAGTCCGAACCAAGACCCGGTGACGGATCCACGGCGGCTGGCATCTCGGCGCTCTGGCTTTCGGCAAGGCCGATGGAGCCGGACTCCGAACCACCCAAGCCGAAACTGTCACCAAGATCCAATTCGGATTTGTCTAAATCGAGTTCGATCTCGCCAACCTGAGACCCCTCTGTAAGCAGGTTGATCTGCTCAACCTTGAAGACGAGGTTGTCGCCGTCTCGAAACTCCTGAATCTCCTTGGAGGCGACCATGGCCTCTACCTCGGCAACTGACTTGCCGAGTTTCTCGCACACCTCTTCGAGGGTGTAGAACATCTTGGCCATGGGCACAGAACTCCTCAGCAGCCCCACAACGATCGCGAAACGGGGCCAAGTGGCCCCTGAGAATCGGGAAGCCTACTGGACCGGCCGCAGCCCGACAACCGCCCGCTACCTGCAGGCACTCCCACCGCCCAGCAACAGGCTCAGGTCAGGCTCGGCAACGACGCCGTCACCGTCAAGGTCCCAAGGACTCCCCAGTTCACCCATGGCCTCTAGTGCCTGAAGCAGCCACGACGCAACGGCCTCGGTGGCATCAGAGGGATCTACCGGCGGCACGATCAGGCTCACCGACCGTTCACCCAAGCATATTCGAGCGTCTTGATCCCAAGGATCCACAATTCGAACCTCAGTGAACCAACCCTCGATCGCCCCGGCGACCACGATCTCGTATCGATCCGCCGCGAGTGGTCTCGGCTCAGGCAGATACACGAGCAGGATGCCGTCCAGCCAAGCCGTCTGGCCAACAATCAACAGGTCGCGATCGACCAGTGGTAGTGGTCCGAACACGTCCATCTCGAGCAACGCCCAGGGCTGCTGGAGATAGCCACCGCTGGTGCTGATGAGACCACCGGAATCGGCTGGCGCGAACCGGTCATCGTTGATCAACAGATCGACGATCGGCCTGCTCGAATCGACCGGCCCTTCCTCGATGTCGCCCTCGTCGGGCTGTGAGCCACCGGAACGCGGCGTGCCGCCAGTGCCCCAGTTGGCAATCACGGCGAGTAGATCGTCGGTGTTCACCACGCCGTCGCCGTTGACATCGGCGGGACAATCTCCTGGTGGGCACGGACCCCATGCCGAGATGACGGCAAGAATGTCGTCCGCGTTGACCACGCCATCACCGTTGGCATCGCCGGGCACATCGGGCGGTTCGCATCCAGCAGAACTCTCCGAGAGATCCGATGGTTCGAAGTCGGGATCCTGCCCGACGCCTTCGGAAAGACCGACAATGGCATCGCCCGTATCTATACCCAGCCACGCCATTTGAATCATCCCATCCGAGTTCATCACGACCTGGAAGGTGTTGCTGTTGCTGGAGCCATACTCAGGCACGTTCTGCCAAGTGATCGCCACACCATCGAGGGTGTTCTTCCAACTGACATTTCCACCAGCGGAGGGGTTGAAATCGTCCCACAACACGCTGATCCGAGGCATTTCAAAGTGCTCGGAAATCGACTCGGTGTAGTCGGTGTCGCCCGAGCCGAATGTCAGGAACCCGTTGCTGCCGATCCAGAACGATGTGTGCGCCTCGCCGTACAGGAATACGTCCTGTGAAGGCGTAATCTGAGTGGCGTCGTCGTCACCAAGTCCGACCGTCGTGCCACCGGAGGGATCCACCGGCAACGCTGAAATCGGCTCGCCGCATGCGGCATAGCCTTCTACGCCGCCGATTGGATCGAAACGAATGCTCATGCCGTCGAGATCAATGCCGCTGCTGAACTGCTCGGTGAAGAAGTCCGGAATGTCGGGAGTCGTGAAGGACCAGCAGGCCCCACCATTGTCGAAGTGGCTCTCGTTGCCGGCCGCATCGACGAGCGTCAGGTCAAAGTAATACGTCGTCCCGTCAGTCAACTGGCCAAGCCAGAAGTCATGCTCCGAAGCGATCCCCTGCCTCTCAACTGCCTCGGTGAGCTCGTCACAAGCGGTTCCGTAACCGACCAACAATCCAACGGACTCGTCCGATGTAATGATCAAGCGGGCACCGCGGGGCTCCACCTCAAGAATCTGCACGTCCACAAGGCTCGGCGGAACGCCGTCCACATCGGCCGATGCGATCACCTCGACATCGGTGTTCCCCTCGGCGTCCTCGGCGTCCAGATAGATCGCCTCGATGGTCGAACCATGCAGTGCGTACAGCACGCCGGGAGCGTCCGTGGTCGAGTGCGGCATCGTGGCCGAGAAGGTGGAAGCCGCGGGATCCTCTTCAACGAGTGTCAGCCACTCGCCCCCCGGCTCGTCATCTGATCGGACAAGCACATCAACGGTATCCACGACGTTGTCATCGAGATTGAGATCGCAATCGACCACCGTCACCGTCAGATCGCCTTCGAGCGGATAGGCCCCCCGATCGAGGGTGATGATGCCGGTGCTGGAACAGGCAACGAGATTGGGAGTCGCCATGACGGAGAATGCCTGCGGCCCGACTGGAACGGCGTAGCCGTGGACCTGCACCCGCCAGACGCCAGTCTGCGGCGATTCGACGGTGACCTGCTCGATGTTATTGAGGTGATCTTCGGCCACCTGCGTCGCGGGGTCGCCGGGATTCGCCGGGTCGATGGCCCACGGGTAGTAGCGATTTCCATCGGGACCGTACACGATCAGATCAAGATCGTTCACCAATGAGGGGAGTACCAGCGGCACAGCCGGCTCGTCATCCCAGGCCAGTGTGACCTGAAGTTGTGAATCGCCGGCATGGGTGATCACGAGAAATTCAAATGTCGAGCCTGAGGACACTTCCGCCTCGAGGTGCGAGTCGGTGCGGAGATGATCGACTGCGTCCTTCGCCCGAATCGAGCCATAGCCGTACTTGAGATCCGGTCCGGCATTGCCGAGGTCCGCTGCCGTATGGGCCAGCATCGCCTTGAGCGTGCTGTTGCGCATGTCGGGACGCTCGGGGAACTGCGCCCGCCAGTCCTGAATGAGCAGGGCACCGATACCACAAGCGGTGGGCGAGGCCATGGACGTACCGCACATGGTCGTATACCCACCGCTGCTTGAGCAACTCGTCACAGCACCGTCATCATTGCTCTGGCATCCGGCAGTAGAAATATCCGGCTTGATCCGGCCGTCGTCTGCTGGACCCCAACTGGTGAAGTAGGTGACGGACTCATCGTTGCTGTTGAGCGCCCCCACCGTGATGTGGTTCTTCGCGCATGCCGGCGGCGCGGTCGTGTAGAACTGGTCGCCGCAGCGGGAGGTCTGCCGCTCATTGCCGTTGGCCCACATGATGCGGATATCGCCGCCAAGGTCGCCGCGGACAACCGAGTCGATCACGCTGCTGGTGATGCCGTAGTCGCCTGTCCACTCGCACGGAAAGCCGTTGGTCGCGGTATTGGTACCAATCGAGTTGTTGGCGATCACCGCCCCGTACAGGTTGATGGCTTCCCCGTAGTCAGCCTCAATGTCACCCGGCTCGGTGTAGAGGAAACCCTTCTCAAGCCCACCATCCATCTCGAAGCCGTAAGACTCGATGGTGACGGCAGGTGCCATGCCCGCGTACTGGCCGCCGCTGCCGCTGCCATCGCCGCCGACGGTGCCAGCGACGTGGGTAGCGTGGTTGCTCTGCCCGCTGCTGTCGCGGGCTGTGTGCCGACCGCCGAAGTCCCCATGCGCGGAATAGCCATAGCCGCCGTCATATACCAACACGACCACACCCTCGCCATCGAGGTTGTAGGGGGCATCCTGTACTTCTCCAGCCTGCGTCACGACGCGGTTGGAGTTGTTGAGTTCAACGAACTTGGGCAAGGCTGGCTCGATCCACAGCACCCGGGAATCCTCAGATAGTGGGCTGATGGTCGACATGGGCTGCCGCACGACCAAGCCATGAACGGTCTCGAGAACCGACAGCACCTTGGCGTCGAGAATCTCGATGTCGGCTGCAAGCGTGGTGAGATCCTCATCACGGTGGGCAAGCACGTACGTCACGACGCGTGGGTCGGCTGACTCCTGGAGTTCCCGAAGCAGATCATTCACGGCAAAGCCTTTGCCAGCCCCCAATGCCGTTCGAGCGGTGCGATCAATGGTCCAGTCGGGTACACCACCTGCGGCGAGGAAGGGGTGGAGTTTCCAGGCCGGATCGATGGGGCCGATCCAAGAGATGGCTTCGGCTGAAAAGCCGGAGTGGGTCGCCTCTTCTCCGAGCGAGGCGATCCAGACGGGACCGCCGAGGCTCGTGAGCAGTTCGATGCCTGCGTCTGCCAGTTCCTTTCGTTTGCCCAAGTGAGATGGATTCAGCACGACCATGACATGGTCATCTTCCGACCGCCATGAGAGTCGTGTCAGTTCGGCGAAGCATGCCCTGCCGTCCATGGCCTGCACCTGCACGTCGCCACCACGCAGCGGAATGGTGTGATGAACGGTCCCTACCGCGGCGACCGCCGCGGCTGCAATTATCGATACCGACATTTCAAGGCTCCTTGGGAGGACTCTCCAGCACTCAGTCGCAGTGTCCAAGGTAGATCACGAGGCCCCGTCAATCCAGCCTCAATTCACCGAAACCGTACTCAACTCCGCACGCGAGCAAAGGCCCACATGGCTGCCGTCACAAGAAGCACTGGCATCACAATGCCCAGAAACATGGCAAAAAACGGGCTGCTCCCGGTCCACTCGGCAGCAAAGAGCCCCGTGGGCGGCGAAATGCCTGGAAGCATCAGCACTCGCTCGGCGTCCAGATCGGTCCCCCATCGGCAACTGATCAAGACCAGAACCACAGCCAGTCCTACCAGAGTGATGCCGATACCGATACGCCACGCCGCGTGCATGGGGGAAGTATGACAGGCGAGGCTTCAGCCGGCGAGGGCCAGCAGCCGCTCGGGCGTCAAGTCCACACGAGATCGAAGCCGCTGCAGGATGGAATCAAGTCGCTGTGAGACGCGAGATTCACTGCAGCCCACCGCGATACCGACTTCCTTCATGGTGAGGGACTCGTAGTAGTACAGGGACACGATCATGTGATCGATGGGCTCAAGGTCTCTGGTGATCCACCGCCGGAGATCGCGGCGTTGACTCTTGAATGATGGACTACTGGCGCGGCGTTCGGGAATGGACACCGGATCATCGTCGCCTCCACCCGACACCGTGGAGATTGTCACCACGACAGGCGGGGGGTCTTCGCCGACGACCCGATCGAACTCCTCCTGAGACAGATCCAAGAGGGCCTGCAACTCGTCCCGGTCGGGCACCCGCCCGTGGACGGCGCGGAAACGATCCACTTCCTGCTGAATAATTTTGGCCCGACGCCGCATCAAGCGAGGCACATGATCGAGCGAGCGAAGCCAATCACGCATCGAACCGGTGATCCGCTGCGAACTGAAGGTCTCGAACCGGATACCGCGGCTTGGATCAAAGCGTTTCATGGCATCGATGAGACCAAGATAGCCTTGCTGCACAAGGTCATCGACATCAACATGATTCGGCAGAAGCGACCGCATGCGGCTGGCGATCTTCCGGACGTGGTCCGCCAGATAGTGCTCAACGAGTTGGCTGTGGGCATGGAGGCACCCACGCTCGATCCACGCCACCCACCAATCTTGGACATCACCGGATACGGGCTCGCGGCTTCGCTGGACAGCCCCGACGGGGGATCCCTCGCCTCCGGTTGCCCGTCCGTGCCGTGGGATGTGGGGTCGTTCGCCACCCTCGATCACCGAGGGTTGCCGCGCCGTCGTACTCATGGGACCGTCCTTGGTCTCTTCGCTGCCAATCTCCAGAAGGTTCACGCCATCCATAGCGTGGCCCAACAAATACCATCGGAACACCACGGCAACAAGCGAAAGGTCTGAGGATCGCTGAGAAGAAGAAGCGATTGCACTTGTGTGGCGCAGTGATTCTCGGACGCTGGTCGTCCGAGAACAACCGGCATGCGGCTTTGCCGCGAGAACGGTTGGGCAAAGTGAGTAGCCCCCTCCGCCGCTCCGCGGCACCTCCCCCACGTTGTGGGGGAGGGGATTTTGCAAGTCCGCTCCCCCACGTTGTGGGGGAGGGGAAACTTGGAACCCGGCTTACAACGCCGGAATCACCGCCTGCACAAAGACGCCCAGCACGATGGCAAGCGAAACCAGCCCCACGACCAGCAGCACCGACATCACCGCGACCTGCTGCCCCCATGAGCGGCCCTCGGCTATCCATACCGCCTTGTAGATCATGGCGACGCCAACCACCAGTGGAACACAGAGCAGGTACCAGTAACTCACGAGTTCCGGCATGGGCTGCATAAATGGGATCCATGCCACAATCATGGAGATTGATCTCCCGCTCGTCGAGCGTGCCGCTCATCGCGACGGGCCGGATACACCGCGTCCAAGATGAGTACGACGTTCAGGAGCCCCGCAAGCCCGATGTACAGCGTGCCGACCGAATTGACATGGCCGAGGCTCCGCCACGGGATCTGCTCGTCCGCTTGGAGGTTCTGTACGTACTGCTGGTTGATGACATCAACCCCCAACACGATTGGACCGGCGCACGCCTGCGCGATGAACCACAATCGGTCGTTTTTCGAGTCCACCACATCGACTCCCCCGATCAGCAGGCCACCCAGAATCAGCACACCCATTCCAGCGAAGATCCGAAAGCTGCGGATACGTTGGCCGAGCATGAAGTGCCCGAGGCCTGGCACCACCCACGCCAAGATGCCGGCGAGGGGCTGCAAGGAGCGATTTGGCGATTGATCTGCGGAAGGTGGGGTCATGCGGGTCGTTCGGAGTCTCTGGAAGCCGCGGGGGTTGTCCTGCAAGCCTTGTTTGAGGATGATCGCTTCAGCCACCCCATATTCGGGCCGATGCCTCCATGGTAGCGATCACATGAGGATCGCTCCCCCCATGGAGCCCGGACACATGAGTACCCAACCTTCCTCTGAACACCAGTTGAGAGCACCAAATCCACTGAGCGTTGTCGATCGACGCTCGGGTATCGATCGGCGTGATCTGGCCGATACGACGACGACCAACCTGGAACGCCGCCGCGGCCCTGGCCGCCGCCGGACCGATTATCTTCGCGCCGCCGAAGAAGGCGAGATGACGGCCGAGCAGTTTCTGTTCATTCAGGCCATTGATGCCTTCAAGCGGGTCAACAGCAAGACCTTCCCGACATGGACCGACGTGTTGGAGGTCGTGCGGAAATTGGGATATCGCAAGACGATGCCGAGCGAGTTGAACCTGACATCAGACTGCAAGGACTGGACCGAGCCTGCTGACGCCGACAGCGGCGTCAACCGATGCTCGGCGCTGGCCGACGACGAAGCGGCCTAGCCCGCCCTCGATTCGTACCAGTCGGCGTTGATCATGATGTACTTGTGCCACTCCTCTGGCAAGTCTTCCTCCGGGAAGATGGCCTGAACTGGGCACTCATCCACGCACAATCCGCAGTCGATGCAGGTGTCGGGGTCGATATACAACATGTCCGCCGGACCAAACTCCTCGCATTCGTCCTTGGTCGGATGAATGCAGTCCACCGGACAGACATCAACACACGCGGTGTCCTTCGTGCCAATACAGGGCTCGGCGATGATGTGCGTCATCGAACTGAATCTCCTTGAGCGACCAGATGGGGCGGAGATGGTACCGCAAAGAGGTCAGCGACACGGGCGGAGCCTTGCGGCTCCGCCCGTGGTCAAGATCCTGAGTTGAGACATACGCCTCAGAAGACTGTCATCTTCTACGAGTGGCCTTCTTGCGGGTCTTCTTGCGAGTGGCCTTCTTGCGAGTCTTCTTGCGAGTGGCCTTCTTGCGGGTCTTTCTGCGAGTGGCCTTCTTGCGAGTGGCCTTCTTGCGGGTCTTTCTGCGAGTGGCCTTCTTTCTTGTGGCCTTCTTTCTTGTGGCCCTCTTGCGAGTGGCCTTCTTTCTTGTGGCCCTCTTGCGAGTAGCCTTCTTTCTCGTTGCGCGTTTCTTGGCCATGAATATGACCTCCATGCAAATCCGCTCGGGTCCGGCTTACAGTCGGAAATCCGGATGCACGTACACCCGGGCGGACCCGTTTCAACACGTTCTAC
>JASMMN010000156.1 GCA_030748155.1 Phycisphaerales bacterium | reverse complement strand
TGATGCGACTTCTTCAATGGCGGTGATGACGGGGGGTTGGCTCATGCACCGAGACTACCATGGGCGGGAATGGCATTCCTGCTCGAAACAATCCGACTCGGCCTTTCCAATCTTCGGCTGCACGCGCTCCGATCGGTGTTGACGAGTCTTGGCATCATCCTTGGTGTCGCGGCGGTGATCCTGATGGTGGCGATTGGCGAGGGGAACAAGCAGGCGGCGATCAGGGATATCCAGGCGCTGGGAGCGAGGAACATCATCGTTCGTTCGCAACGGCCACCAGAATCCTCTTCCGTTGGAACGGAGCGCCGAAGTTTCGTGGCTCGCTTCGGGTTGGAGGATGCCGACTGGAATCGACTGAAGCAGGCTGTGGCCGATGCTTCTCACATGGTTCCACTGAAGGCCTTTGGTGCTGAGATCTCCCGTGGGTCACGCCGAACGACAAGTCAAGTGTTCGGGACGACACCGGAACTGCTCGATGTGCTCAATCTTCAAGTCGCGGTGGGTGGACGATATCTGGTTCCCGAGGATCAGGATGGACACAGCAGGGTGGCCGTCATCGGTTCTGCTGTGGCGGATCAGTTTTTTCCATTGGACAATCCATTAGGCCAATCGATTCGAATCGATGATGGGATTTTTCAGGTCGTTGGCGTGTTGGAGCCAGTCGGGCTCGCGGGTGGCGCTGGCGTTGCCTTGGTGGGGCGGGATTTGAACTTGGATGTTCACATACCACTCTCCACCGGTCGCATGGAGTTCAGCGACACGGTGTACCGTCGGGTCAGCGGGTCATTTTCGGGTGAGGAGACTCGCTATTCCGAGATCTACATTGAAGCCCCGCAGACCGATCGTGTATTGCCCATGTCCGAGCGGGTCCGCCGTGTCATCACCACGGGACACGAGGATGCAGGCGACGTGGCGATGATTGTGCCGTGGGAGTTGCTGGCCAATGTTGAGCGGACGACCTTCGCGATGAACCTGCTGCTCACTGCCATTGCCGCCATCAGCCTGCTCGTTGGCGGCATTGGCATTATGAACATCATGCTCGCCTCAGTTATCGAGCGAACGCGAGAAATCGGGATTCGTCGGGCCATGGGCGCGACCCGCAGGCATGTGATCGCTCAGTTTCTAGTCGAGACCGGAACACTCTCGGCCGCGGGTGGTGTGCTCGGCATCTTGCTCGGAGTTGGCCTTTCGCTTGCGGTCGATCGCATCCTGCCGTGGGTGCTGACGCTCCCCTTCATTCAGCGGTACATCGAGACCGAGATCACCTTCGAAGCCTCTATTACACTGTGGTCGGTTGTGGTGTCATTCACGGTGGCGGCCGCGACGGGCATCATTTTCGGGATCTATCCGGCCATTCTCGCCAGCAGACAGGATCCCATCGAGGCACTTCGTCACGAATGAGGGACTGCCTCGCGTTTGAGCCGTTCACTCAGCGGCACTTCAACGCGGATCTGGTCGCCCTCAAATCGAAGTGCTCTGGGTGTTCGACCGGGTGGTAGGGGAATACTGAAATCGAATCCGGTCAGTTGCCGGTGGATCCATCGGGGGGCGCGAATCACCAACGACCGTCCATAGGGTTGCATGTGAGCCCAGTTGCCCCCGTTTCGTTTCCAAGCAGCGGGTTCGATGTTGTGGGTCAGGACTTCGATCAACCGGTCTCGACGGGTGGCGAGATCATCAAATCCAAAGTCACCGCCACCGCCACCACCGCCGCCACCGCCACCACCGCCGCTACCGCCACCACCACTACCGCCACCACCACTACCGCCACCACCACTACCTCCGCCACCACCGATGTTGAGATTGGGTGGGTTGTCGAAATTGGGAATTTCCTGAAGTTGATCTTCGATGGGCAGTATTCGAACCACCTGCATGGAATCGCCGCCGAGTACTTCTTTCGTCGAGACCTCGATGGAGCCGTGTCGCACCTGCCAAGTGCAGGGCACCGTTTCTCCACACAGGTTCAATGCGTCTTGCAACACATTCAGTGCAGGTCGGTTTGCGGTGATGAGTGTGACGGTGAGGTTCGGATCCAGCCCATTGGGTCTGGCATCGGTTTGTTCCAGCAGTTGAATGGGCACATTGCAACTATCTGCGATCAGGCGGACGACCTGTCCAATGGTCTGCTTTTCAATGGCAATGTCGATGTCTGTGTAGATGAGTTTGGCAAGCACGGCACCGTCGTGTTGTTTCTGCCCCGGGCTCGATTCGCCGACAACATGATTTGAACCTCCAGTGACCGCCAGTGCCAAGAGCATCCATCGGAGTTGTTTCATGGTGTCATTCCCTCGTTCTGCACTATAACCGGCATCGCCTTCAGCGCTTCATGAAGCATCATGATAGCCATTGCCTGAGTCCAAATCGGCATTCGTTCGTCCCATGGAGATAATCGAACACCTCCTTGCATGGTGTTGGGGGCGGGATAGAACTGAGCCTCGTCCAGATTGACCACAAGCAGATCGAGCAGTTCGAGCGAGCGACACAAGAATTGCGATGCGGCAGCCTGTTCAGCGGCGGGATAGATGTTGCGGTCGCCAGCAGCCGATGCGAGGAATGCAGCCAATGGCAGCATGTCAGCAGTTGGTGTGCTGGTATCCCCAATGGTGGTTGCGATTCGGGTACTGAGCAGATTCCAGAATGGCGTCAGTCTTGGCGGACAGTTGTCGGCGGCTGCAAGTCGGATATCCGCCCATCCCAGCCAAGGGAGCATGTGCATCAATTGAGAAGGAGGCAGCAGAGTGGTTTCGTCCAGGAATGCCCGGACATGGGGATGCGCGGATCGATGTCCCGCAAGAGCCCATGCCGCGAGCGCCCGGTCGGATGACGTGGCGTTGGCATCATCGAGCAGGTTGGCGGTGCGTTCGAGTAGTTTCTCGGAAGGCGAAACCACACACTCCAATCGCAGTGCGACAGGCAGTTGATCTGCGGATGGCGAGTAGAGAGAACAGTCTTCTGCCCACTGCAGCGATCGTTTGACGATCAAAGGATCGAGATCCGGCGTTTTGGCAGCGGTGAGGAATGCGAGCCGGGCGATTGCCCAGTCACTCGGAGAAGCAATGACGGGTTTCCAGCGGTCTGAGTGAGGCAGATATGTGCCACCGAGTATCGTCGTGTCGTTGCTGTCCGACGTCATCGGGGTAGTGAAGTGAGTCCCAAGATGGACGACGATGTTCTCAAGTTGGCTGAGCATGGCGGTCCGATCACAGATCCACGAAGTGGCACTCTCGCCTCGATTGAAGATGTGTGGCAGACGCTCGCCTGGGCGTTGCACGAGATCAACAGTGCTGAATCTATACAGTGCTGCATGGCCCGTTCGGCGGGCCTCCAGAAGTGCATCCGCACTCAGTTCGGCAACGACCGCCAGTTCATGCAGCGTGTCGAGCGTAGCGGCGCTACCGGTCATTCGCATTGCAGAGGGGAATCGCACATGCCAGTGATTGCCCACTCGAAGCGCGATTCCATCAGCTGCGGGGTTGAGATCGTCCGCGACTGCTTCAAGCGTCGCCGCGGTCAAGGGTTCGAATGCTCCGGCGGTTTCTGCTTCCAGCGTCGTGCTTCGCAACCCCTCATCAATCAAATCGGGCGGTAATCTGACGAGCATTCCATTTGAGCGTGCTTTGTCAAGCAAGGCCACCGTTGCGTATCGGACAGGGTCGGCATGTCCAGCGGCTCTTGCGGCCCATGTGCTTGCCAGCGGTCGCCCTCGGTGCCGCAGGATCAGTTGAACTGCGGTGGGGGGATCAGTCTGGGCGAAATCGATTTCATGTCCGTCGATATCGCCCCGAACACGCATCCAGACATCGACTGCGGTACCCGGATCGGGCTGTGTGCTGGCCATCGCAGCAGCTGCGATCAGCCCGCACAATCCGCATGCGCCCCCCAAGTACCCGCGTTGAACGCCTCTGGCCATGGCTCATACGCTCCATTTCAGATCCGGTCCTTGCCTTTGGCCGGACCCGGGGCATGGTAGGGGAGGTCGGCCTTGGTGCCGATACTGGATGATGAGAAGATCAGAGGAGGTAGCGCCGTGACGATTGCGACGCTTATGCATTGGACCGCTCAACGCCGCAAAATGGTGGCATTGACGATTCTGACGTTCGTGGCGATGTGCTAGCAGCCTTGCAGTTCGCAGAGCAGGCGATCAGCCGGACAGTTGCCTGATCGCGCTGCAGCTCCCTGCCGGGAGAGACAGGGAGCCGCCACACGATCTTGTTTACGACGATCGATCAGAATTCGATCTTGTCAGTACCGAGGGCGCCGTGGTCATCCATGCCGCCGCGGGTTGGCGCATCCTGCTTGGTGGCTTGTGATTCGGAGTCCTTGCTTTTCTCATCGTCGGTTCGGGCGGCGTCGCCCCACTGAGCCCGCTTGAGACTGAGGCCGATCTTTCGGTCATCGGTATCCACGCGAAGGATCTTGACATCCACCGCCTCACCGGGCTTCACGATGTCCTGCGGATCGTCCACTTTCTCATCAGAGAGTTCCGAGATGTGCAGGAGGCCCTCGAGCCCTGTCTCCAACTCGACGAAGACGCCGAAGTTGGTAATCTTCGTCACCGTGCCGTGTACCACCATGCCGGGGTGATACGCGTCTGGAATCGCCGAGACCCACGGGTCTTCGGTCAACTGTTTGACGCCGAGACCGACCCGCTGCTTCTCCTGATCGATTTCAAGCACGACGCATTCGACGGGATCGCCCTTCTTGTATTTCTCGTTGGCGTGTGAGATCTTCTCAGTCCAGGACATATCGGAGACATGGAGCAGGCCGTCGATGCCCGGTTCAATCTCGATAAAGGCGCCATAGTTCGTGAGGTTGCGAACAGTGCCCTCGACGACTGTGCCCGCCGGATATCGCTCGGCTACGAGTTCCCATGGGTTCAGTTCGGTTTGTTTGATGCCAAGTGAGATTTCCTGCTTGTCGCGATTGATATCGAGCACCACGACCTCGATTTCATCACCGGTGGAGACAACTTCGCTCGGATGATTGATCCGCCGCGTCCAGGACATTTCCGACACATGGACCAGTCCTTCGATGCCTTCCATCAGTTCGATGAAGGCGCCATAACTAACCAAACTGACCACCTTGCCCGTGATACGGTTGTTGATTGGGAATCGCTCCTCGATATCGTCCCAAGGTGATGGTTCCTTCTGTTTCAATCCCAGCGCGATTTTTTCTTTTTCGCGATCAATGCGGAGTACCTTGACCTCGACTTCGTCGCCGGGTTTGCAGATTTCACTGGGGTGATTGACGCGGCCCCAACTCATGTCGGTGATGTGCAGCAGACCGTCGATGCCGCCAAGGTCGATGAACGCGCCAAAGTCGGCGATGTTCGTGACAGTACCTGTGACGAGACCACCTTCTTCGAGACTCGAGAGGATCTTGTCTTTGGCCTCGGACCGTTCGCGTTCCAGCACACGTCGGCGACTGATGACGATGTTGCGGCGATCTTCATCGATCTTGAGGATTTCGGCACGAATAGTCTTGCCAATGAACTCACCGACATCGCCAGGACGTCTGACGTCAATTTGCGATGCAGGAAGGAAGACGGGTACGCCGATGTCGACCAGTAGGCCGCCCTTGATCTTCCGCATGCCCTTGCCTTCAACCAGATCGCCTTCGTTCTTGGTCTCAAGCACACGCTCCCATCCGCGGATGCGATCGGCCTTGCGTTTGGATAGTTTGATGACGCCCGTGCCGTCATCGAACTCCTCAAGCAGCACCTCGATGACATCCCCAGGTTGCAGACCATCCCAGTCATCGAATTCACTCTTGTGAACGAGTCCCTCGGACTTGAGACCCACATCGATTACTGCTTCGTCACCGGCGCGGCCGGCAACAGTACCCTTGAGGATCCGGCCACGCGAAACCTGCTGGATCTCTCCGGCGAGCATCGATTCAAGAACTTCGTCGGTGACCTGCTCCCCGGCGGGAGTAAGAAGAAACGCATCAATCTCGGCGTCGTCCACACCGAGATCGGCAATGAGATTAAAATCAACCATGGCGAATATGGAGCGGCGTCAGGGCGAGGGGTGCGGGCCGCGTCCGCATGCTGAAACAGTCGTCGTTGGAAGTGGCCCAGATGCGACATGCACCCGTATCAACCCATCCGCTCCGACGGCCCTGAGTATCGAATCGGGCAGTATATCGTGACTCCGCTGGAGTTGGGGGTCCCAAATGCGGACGTGCCTGCCAAAGGAAGAAACGGGTGGGCAGTCGAGAAATCAGTCGTGCTTTGGCCGATTGCCTGCTAGACTTGGGATGCATCGAGGCGAGACCCCTTGAATGCACGTGCTCGCGGGCACACTTGCTCGTTCCTGTCGAATCCCCAGGGATCGACTGAACCGTGTCGAAGGCCAAGCCCCCACCGAGGGGACGGCCGGGAACGATGGTCATCGAACCCACCTGGTACTTGGGTTCGAGCAAGTCCCAGTGCGAGCATGGTCGCCTGCCGACCAGCGTTTGTTTGAGGGGTCAGCCTCGGTACAGGTCCGCCATGTCTTCGAGGCTGGCGGGAATAACCCGTACTCCAGCGATGCTCCCCATGAAATTGACATCACCCTGCCATCGCGGCACAAGGTGGGCGTGCAGGTGGCCTGGGAGGCCAGCCCCGCTTGCGGCACCTTCGTTGATGCCCACGTTGATGCCCTGTGGGTCCAATTTCTGCTGCATGAGTTTCCACGCGTGCTCGACGAGATTCCAGAATGCCACCCGCTGTGGGGCCGAGTAGTCAAGCAACCGTGGCAGGGCTTCGCCGAGCGCCACCAGCAGGTGACCGCTGGCATAAGGATGTCGGTTGAGCATGATCAGCCCGTGTTCGTCGCGGTGGATGACATGGTTGTTCAGATCCTCCGATGGCGACTGCCAACAGTCACAGAGGAAGTCCCGCAGGCCAGCGTCCTCCATCCTCGCATCCTGCTCCAATTCCTGTAGGTACTGCAGCCGCCAAGGGGCCCAGAGCGGGTCGTGCATGTCGTATCACCCTTTCTGCCAGTGAATGGGTACGCTTCTCGCTCCCATTGTGACCTCTTTTCATCGCAGGCGGAACCATGAGTCTGGCATCAGTATCCAACGCGACCGTGCAATTCGGCAACCGGATCATTCTGGATGGTGTCGACATGGCCATTCAAGAGGGCAACCGTATTGGGCTGCTTGGTCGGAATGGGACAGGCAAGACGACGCTTCTGCGGCTCTTCGCAGGCACCATGCAGGTCGACACGGGGTCGGTCGAGATTCAGCGTGGGCTTCGGGTGGGTCTGCTCGATCAGCATCCGAAGTTCCCGCGCGGCGTGACGGCTCGTGAGGTGGCCCAGAATGCCTTTGTGAGGCTTGATGGCATTCAAATGGAACTTGACGGCATATTCGAGGCCATGGCGGTGGCCGATGGAGAGAACCTGGACCGGCTGCTCCGCCGCCAGTCGGAGTTGCAGGCCATGTTTGAAGCCGAGGGAGGCTGGTCCGCCGATCATCGTGTCGAAGCGACGCTGCACGGCGTGGGGCTTCCCGATTCACTCCTTGAGCGGCCCGCAGCCCGTCTCTCAGGTGGCGAGCAATCCCGACTGGCTTTGGCGAAGTTGTTGTTGGAGGCTCCCGACCTGCTGTTGCTCGATGAGCCCACCAACCACCTCGACATTGAAGGCCGGCGGTGGCTTGAGCAGTTTCTGCGGGACTCCTTCGGTGGAACCGTGGTACTCGTCAGTCACGATCGATGGCTGCTCGATTCGATCTGCACCCAGATCGCCGAAGTCCACCGCGGGCGGCTGGAGTTCTTCCCGGGGAATTACACCCAGTATGTATCGGTCCGCGCCGAGCGGCGACTGACCGAGGCTCGAGCTTGGGACAAGCAGCAGGACCACATTCGCCGCGAGCAGTCCTTTATTCGCAAGTACAAGGCGGGGCAGCGAGCCAAGCAGGCACGAGGACGAGAATCCAGACTGAAGCGGTTTGTCGAGTCATCCGAGATCGATCGCCCCGAGTCGGAAGTTGTTGCATCGATGCACTTGCCACCGATCAGTCGCTGTGGAGATCGCGTGATGACCGCCGAGCGCATTAGTGTGACGATGGGCGACCAGCCGCTTGTCACGGGATTCGATCTTGACATTCGTCGTGGCGATCGGATTGGCATCATTGGTCCGAACGGGGCTGGCAAGACGACGTTGATCCGGTGCCTGCTTGGTGAACTTGCGGTGTCGGCCGGCAGGCTCGATCCCGGTACCGGCCTGAACATTGGCTGGTTCCGGCAGATGCATGATCATCTCGACCCAGAGTTGTCGGTGTGGGAATGGGTGCAGCGGGCGCTTGCTGAGGCGATTGGTAAGCCCGCAGGTGAGCAGGTGGCGCGGGATCTCGCGGGTGCCTTCATGTTCACCGGCGAGGATCAGGATCGGCTGCTCGGGACGCTCTCCGGTGGTGAGCGGGCGCGGGCCATTCTGGCTGGTCTGCTCGGGAGTGGACACAACGTGTTGGTACTGGACGAACCAAGCAATCATGTGGATATCGCGACTGCCGAGCGTCTGGAGGCGGTCCTGAGTCGAGGGGGGCCCTACCTCGGCACGGTCGTGCTGGTCAGCCACGATCGGGCGATGCTGGAAGCTATCTGTGATCGGCTGGTCGTGCTCGACGGCCTCGGACGGGCGACCGTGCATGAGGGAACCGTGTCGACCTGGTTTGCTGCCGAGGCCGCATCAAGGCCTCTCGTTGAAGGCGAGGCACGAACTGAGCGTCTTGCGCCGATCAAGAGGAAATCATCGCCGCTGGATCGGCTGTCGATCACGCAGTTGGAAGAGCGTATCGAGCAGTTCGAAACAAGACTCGGCGAGTTGCAGGCATCGATGGGAAACGAGGCCGTGTGGTCAGACGCCGAGGCGCTCGCCGCTGTGGTTGCCGAGCAGGAGGCTGTGTCGAGGGACCTTGCGGCGCACGAACAGGCATGGCTTGATCGAGGTGGGTAAAGAGACTGTGTTGTGTCAGGCGGTCTTGGTAGTCGCGATGATGCGACCGGTGCCGTCTCGCAATTCGAAGGCAGCACCGGCAATCAATGCCGGATCGACATTCAACGAGACACCGTCGAGGTACTGATCCGTTCGGATTGCGACGGTGGCGACAGTATCGCCATCTGCCGCCGTGATCGAGAACGAATAGGGGCCATCATCGCTCTGGAGATCCATGGCGAGCAGGAAGATGTCACCACTCGTCTCGTCGATGGATACCCGAATCATGCCCCGGCCACCTTCGACGGCGAGGTACTGCTGCGAGGTGGATCGCCGCATGAGTTCCAGATAAGGCTGGAAGTTCTCGCCGAGCGTCATTTCAACTTCCTGCTCGGTGTGCAGACGCATCGCTTCCTCGAACATTCGATCAAAGTGGCGGGTGCCAGTATTGACCATGACGATCAGCGTCAGACAGACACCCAAGAGCACCAATGCTGCCATTCGCCAAGTCCAGACCGAACTCAGTACGCGGCCGCCGGGGCCAATTTGTGCGGCATGCCGCTGGAAGGGCATCTCATCCATGCCGAGCATTCCTGCTGTACTCATCGACATCGCGGCGTGGATCCGATCCAGCACACGTATTTTCAGTTCGGCTGGCGGCTCGCAGGCGGGGAGGAGCGATTCGTCGGTCACGATTTCCATCTGAATGCGGCGAATTTCGGCCTGAACGTCCGGAGACACGGCAAGAAAGGCCTGCTCGAATCTGATTTGATCCGCGGCCTCGAGAAGCCCGTAGGCATCCAGAAGAGCCAACTCGGCCAACTCACGTGGCGGCATATAGATATGAGTGTTTGTCATGGTGTTTTGTGGTCTTGCCTCACTGTTCGCTCGGAACCCACATTAGGATGCAGCCCAATCGGGAAGATCTTCAGACGCGTTAGATCGCAGCCGCGCCAGACCACGGCTGAGGGCTGATTTGACGGTGCCAAGTGGTATATCGAGTTGTATCGACACTTCTCGCAGCGTAAAACCTTGCAAATACGCCCGCTCTATGACGGCTCGCTGCATCTCGGGAAGGGTTGCGAGGCATTTTTGGAGTTGGACATTTCGCTCGGCGGAGGCCGCCCGCGAGTCGTTGGCTCCGCGGAATCCCTCGTTCAGGACCGTCATCTCGGTTGTTTTCGGACGCACGGCTGCTCGGCGAATGCGATCGATGACGTGCCGGCGGGTGAGGAGCATGACCCAGGTCACCAGTTTGGCCCGGTTCGGGTCAAAGCGGTCGGCCGTCCGCCACAGGCGAAGAAAAACCTCCTGTACGGCATCTTCAGCCTCAGCGTCGGACGGGAGCAACTGCCGGGCACCGCGGAAGACAAGCCCTCCAAACCGGTCATAAAGCTCTGAAACGGCGGTTTCATCTCCCCGAGCGACTCGTTGCATGAGTACGAAATCTTCGTGAATGGCGGGGTCTCCTGAGGCTCACACACACCAAGCCCCCACGATACCACCGCATGCTCGGGGCTTCAATCACCACTTTCCAAGCCAATGTATTGCGATTTATTGATATTTTTCCACCAGGACCCCAGAATCTCCTTTTCAGTTTGCCCTGATGAGCGGGTATGGTATGGGCGGTGCCGTCTGCTCCGATCCCGTGGATTGGGGCGGTTCGGCGTGGAAAGGATGGTGATGGCTCAGCAGCCCACCAAAGCGGTCTCGCGTCCACGGCGAGCATTCAGTCTTGTCGAGTTGATGGTTGTGGTTGCAGTCATTTCCATTCTGCTCGGCTTGCTCATGCCTGGCTTGGCCCGGGTTCGCGAAACGACCTACCGCATGTTGAGCGCCAGCAACCAACGGTCACTTGGCCAGGGGTTTACCCTCTGGGCAGGTTCGCACGATGGCAAGTTGCCGCCGAGTCGGCTGTTGTTCGACTCATCTCCGGATCTCACCGAGTTGATGCGGGTGTACGCGCCGTTGAATGAAGAGGAGCGTGCCTCGGGTGTCGGGGCGAACGCTGCCGCGATCAAGCCGAAAGGCCAAACGCCCCCGGATCATCTAGCGGCCGCTCCACTCCTGCACGGCTGGGACGGCTTGGGGCATTTGTTCGCAAGTGGATTGATTCCGGAACCAACGACCTTCTATTCCCCCGCGCACTGGGGCGACCATCCTTTTGAGCGGTACGAGAATGATTGGGCGCGTCCTGGTGAAGAGGAATCGGGTCCTCCGGACCATGTTGTCTACTGCAACTACCACTACAGCGGTCACCTAGATCCCCGTGGTCGTCTGGTGTCACTGGAACGCGATGCCAGCAAGATCATTGTCACCGACGGCTTGCGGCGACAGAGTGATGTGATCCATCGAGACGGCATCAACATTCTTCGTGCCGGAGGATCGGTCGAGTGGAAATCAGATCCAACACTGATGCCAAAACTGCACGTGGAAACCGCAGCGTCACCGCTGTCTATCTCCCGCCAGAACGAGGTGATTCGCGAGATCTTCGCCGATCCTTGGAACAATATTGGCTATTGGGACGGTTCGCCCTGATTCTGAGCAGAATCGGATTTCACCTCGATCAACTGAGCCCTATGTCCGCCGCACTCCGGGTCTACCGTCGTTATCGAACGCGGTGTCATGGCTCGCGTGGTGAGTACATGATCAAGTCGGTAGATTGGTATGGTTCGAGGCCAAGTTCCCCCCCAACCCGTGCCGGCGGTTGACCAAGCAGGTTCGTAGCCGGGGAGGAATCTACGGAGTTGCCAACTTCCCTGCGTCAGGTTGAAGTCGCCAAGAACCAGATCCGGCGGTGCATCGAGTCGGCCCAGGAGTTCGTGGGCAGTGTTGATGACCTCCACGCGGCTCCGGTCAGGACTCGAGGGCAAGTCCACGATCAACAGGCTCAGTGGACTCTTGTCGGGCTGCTGCACCTCCATTGTGATCAAGAGAATGTCGCGGGCCCACGCCACGGTTCGCAGGCGGGTGATCGGAAGTTTGCTGGCAATGAGAAACTGCCCCCGCATGGCGAGCGTAACACCCGAACTCCACTTGCGCATTGCGGGATCAGTCGCGGCGCGGCGTGCGCCTTCGACAATGGTGATGTCTGCGTTTGTATCGACGATGAATTGGGCATAGGGCTCGGTGCTGCCGAGTGTCGGGCCAGCAGTCCAGTGCAGGATGCGAATGGACGGGACCTCTGGTGGTTCACCCGGTGACCAGTGCATGTACACGAACAGGAGCAGCCCGATCACAGCGAGGGCCAATCCGGTTGGATGCCACCTTGAGTGTCTCAATTGAAGCCCCCCCCACAGCAGCAGGCCCGCCATACACAGCATGAATGTGGGAATCCACAGCAGCCACTGGCTCCACCACCAGCGATCTGAAGCGACCTGTCCAATGAACCATGGCAATCCAACCAATACGGCCCCACCGATCAGGAGCGAGCCTGCGACCCGCCTTGTCCGGCTCGAACTGCCTTGGGTCATGAGCCGTAGACCAGCGGCGCAATGAAGGCGCACAGCACTGCAAGCAGAATCGTGAGCGGGACACCAAGGCGGGCGTAGTCGAGAAATCGGTAGCCACCGGGGCCATAGACCATCAAGTTCGTCTGATATCCAATGGGGCTGATGAAACTACCGCCGACACCGAGCATGAGAACGAACAGGATGGGAGACGGATCGATCTGCATGGCAGCTGCAATCGTCATGCCGATGGGAAAGAGCAACGCCGCCGCCGCGTAGTTTGTGATGAACTGTGAAGCGATCGCACCGGCAAGGAAGATGATCACGAGCATGGCGGGCAATCCCCAGCCGCCGCCGAGCGCGACGATCTGCTCGCCTGCTGTCTGGGCAAGCCCCGTTGTGACCAAGGCGTTTCCGATACCAATGGAACCGGCGATGACCAGCAGCACCTGCCAATGGATACCGTTTCTCGCTTCGGTTCCGGTGGCGCATCGTGTAAGTATCATCACCAACGCGCATCCCCACACTGCCGCGACACGATCGACAGGTGAGAAGGCGAGCAAAGCCACCAGAATGGCCAGAACTCCGAGGGCCACTGGTGCCAGATCGTGCCGCAGCGGCACACTCTCGGGGACATTTGAAACCAAGAAGAACTCGTCACTGTGTTTCCAAGTGCTACGGAAGTCGTTACTCGTTTCAAGAAGCAATGTGTCACCGGGCTTGAGAACGATATCGCCGATCTTTGCGGCAATCTGGGCGCCCTGTCGGTGGACCGCGAGGATGGCGGCCCTGTAACGCGTACGGAATCGGGCTTGCCGCACACTCTTTCCGACCAGCGGCGAATTCGCTGAAACAACAGCCTCGACGAGCGTGCGGGCGACTTTGGAGAATTCAAGTTTCTGGACTTGATCGTCATCGGGCTCAAGACCACGAATGCCGCGAAGATCGATGACCGACTCCAGAACGCCGACGAATCCAAGTCGGTCACCTTCCGCCAGTTCAAGGTTGGGGTCTACGGCGGGCAGAGCAACGCCACCCCGCTCGACTCCGCTGAGAAACAAGCCCGGGAGTTGTCGAAGGCCTGCTTGTTCGATGCTCTGCCCGATGACCGCTGAACCTCTCTTGACAACGAAGCCGACTTGGTAGTTTCGAGCATCAAGAAGGTCATCCGCTGCAACCGCCTTGCGAATCGGCAGGAGAAACGGAGATGCCAGCACAATGAAGCCGAGCCCGGCGACAAGACATGGAAGACCAATTGCAGCAACACCGAAGAACTGCATGAAGGAACTCGGGGCATCAAAGCCGAGTGTGCCTGCCCATTTGGCGCCATCTGAATCGAACCACGGCACGTAGTCTTCCATCAGAATGATGTTGGAGGCGGTTCCGATGAGCGTGAGTTTGCCACCGAGAATCGCGGCGAAACTGAGGGGCATGTACAGGTGGGAGGGGCTGATCTGCATCCGGCGAGCCCAATCTCGAACGATCGTCAGGCATACCGCCACAATCGGTGTGTTGTTCATGAAGCCAGAGAGCAGTGATACGGGCACCATCAGCCGCAGCTGCGCAGCGGCGACAGTGGTAGGTCTCCCGAGTAGTCGCCTGGCAAAGTGGGAGATGGCGCCGGTCCGTTCAAGTCCGGTTGCAATGATGAACAACCCGGCCAACATCAACACGGAGGTGGATGCAAAGCCTTCAGTCGCCTGCCCGATGTCAATGACACCACCGAGCATGAGCATCACCAGTCCGCCGAGAATGGCGACATCCATTCCCATCCTGTTGGAGATGAGTGATGCGATCACGATGATCAGAACGGCAGTCGTGTACCAGGCGTCGAAGTCCAAAGGCGGTGGAATCCTCAGGTAGCGGGCAGACCGAGCGTCATACTCGCCTCTATCAATCGATCATGCAATCCCTCGGCGGCGGCAATAACGCCACGGTTTGCCTCGAGCTTGGGACCGTGGCCGAAGTCCAGAGCGGCCCCAGTGATGTCGGTCACGATGGCACCAGCTTCGCTCGCGACGAGGCTGCCCGCGGCGTGATCCCAGATCTTTTCAACATAGGACTTGGACGTGGGGAGACGCAGATACGCGTCCGCCTGCCCCCTGGCCAGCACGGCATACTTGGCCTGACTGTCGAGGCGAACGGGCTCGATCTTGACACCGAGGCGATCAAGCAGATCATCGGTAGCCGATCGATTGGAGTGAGCGGCCTCGACGCTGGCGCACGTTCGCACGGGGCGTGATGGTGTCCACGCGGGGCAGGTGACTCGCATGGGTGGTTCGTTGGGATCGGCGGCGGGGAATTCCCACGCGCCCGATCCAAGTACCGCCGCGTAAAGCGAGCCACATCGTGTCGGGTCCGGCTCGGCAGGAGTCCGAGCCACGTCAGTGGGGAGGTTGGGGCATCCAAGTACACCGAGCACGACACGATTTTGCCTGATGTATCCGAGGGCGATGGCGTACTGCTGCCCTCGAAGGAACCCCTTGGTTCCATCGATCGGATCGAGTGTCCAGTAGCCGTCGGCTGTGCCATCGTGGTCGCACGCATCGATGGCATCCATGACATCATGTTCGCTTGCCTGAGGTCGCCACTGCTGGACGGTTGTGATGACGGCGTGGCGAATGTCCGTCTGCTTGTTGCTTCGCAGTTCATCTGCCTGTTCTTCACCAACGATGAGCCGATCGCCGGGCTGGCAGTGTTCGGCCAGAATCATCGAAACGATCGCCTGCGCCGCGTAATCGGCCACGGTGACCGGGCTGCGATCATCCTTGACGTGTTGCGCAACATCAACTCGGGCGGCCTGCACGGCGCGGGTCAGGGCGGATGCTGTGGCGACCGCATCGAGGGCGGCTGGATGGAGGGGGGGGGCTGCCATGGTGTGCCCATTATCGGGT
>JASMMN010000155.1 GCA_030748155.1 Phycisphaerales bacterium | reverse complement strand
GGTCCGGGCAGATCCAGGTGCAATTCAGATCCACCCGCAGATGTATCGTTGTAGAGGACGTGATATCCGTCTCCAAGAGTCAGGGTTCCGGCACTGACGTCGGATGTGCCTGATCCTGCCGTGTAGACGTAGATCGCCGTTGCGCTGTGAACGGTGAAGTCCCATGAACCTTCAACCTGCACCGCAATCTGAAACGGCGCCGAGACATTCGTGCTCATGCTGTCGATGTCAAACGTGTCGCCACCAATCGAATCGTTGCGGTACCACAGGAATGAATCGACACCGACGGAAGACACGTAGGTAAACGCCATGGTGTCGTCGCTTCCCGAGGAACCGTCGTAATACTCGCCCCCATCTGGGATTTCTGGTGAATCGACGGCCTCTGCGATTGCGGAGGCTGCAGGCAGGATGCTGACAAGAACACCGGCCAAGATGAGTTTGCTGAACATTTCAGAACGCTCCTGTACTGGAGGAGAGGAAGCCGATTCGCGGCGAGGCACAAACGCCCCGACCTCCCTTGTTGATCGGCCCCTGGTACACCCCCACTAGTCACCCCGCCGGGCCCCGTGTGATGGAACGACCTCCACACCTTCAATCCCGCGGCATCATGCCCTCCAAACCCCTCCTCACGACTGGCAATCGGCATCACCCGCATAATTGGACACTTCCTACTTGTCTGCCCCTCGATTTGGGGCATGCTCGGGCGAAGACGCATCAGCGGATCACGGCCTTGGCGTCGAAATGACCTCCAGCGTCCAACCCGATCTCGCCGCCGCCAAGGTTCCGCTACGCGTTGCGTCTTCCACCGAATCGCCGGCGACATCATGGCCGCTCGCGATGGCCACTGACTGGACGCAGGAAGAGAGGGCTCCCCATTGGCCTATGGTCAATGGGGAGCCTGTCCTTGGGCCGAGCCGATTGATGCACGACATGGACTCGGTCTCGACCACGCCCTGCGCAGCAGCGTTGATGTGTCCGTACCATCCCGGCGATGGCAGACGTCTCAAACACACACCTGAGCCAAAGATCGTTCCATTACATCGTTCGGGGCGTGATCCGTGATGGCAAGCACGTCCTGCTCTGTAAGCAACGGACGGGCGACTACACCTTTCTGCCCGGCGGGCATGTCGAATTCGGTGAGTCAGCCACAGTGGCGCTGCTTCGCGAACTCCACGAGGAGATCGGCATCGAGGGCACTATCGGGAATTTCCTCGGCGCCATCGAGAACGGGTGGGACGGCGAGTTCGAGATCTCGCTGATCTTCGAGGTGGAGAACCACGGTCTGACCGCCGATGCGCCCCCGCAGCCTGCATCCGAAGCAGAGGCTCATCTGGAATTCATCTGGGCGAAGGCCGACATGCTCGCCGAAGCCAACATCCTCCCTTCGGTGCTTGTGAGTTGGATTGAGCATGGAGGTTGGGGATCCACCCTGTAAAAGGGCACGGAGCCTGGCGCCATCTGGCTATCTTGCGGCCGGAGGAAATCCCACACACATGAGTACGCAACACAGCGGCGGCCTGTATCGCCACATCGGCGGACTTGCCCTACTGTTCATGGCCCTCGGCGGCATGATCGGCAGCGGGTGGTTGTTTGCTGGCATGTACGCAGCTAAATTCGCCGGTCCGGCGGCAATCATCAGTTGGGTGATCGGGGCGGTGATCATGGGCGTGATTGCGCTGACGTTTGCCGAACTCGGGTCGGTCCTTCCAATCGCAGGAGGGCTCTCGCGATATCCGCACATCACTTTCGGCGGCACGGTCAGCTTCATCTGTAGCTGGGTGTGCTGGCTGGGATATGTCGCCGTCGCGCCGATTGAAACGATGGCGATTCTCGAATACCTCGGCAACCTCCTGCCGTGGCTAACAATCGTTCATGACGGCACGCGATCGCTCTCGCCCCCTGGCACCGGCATCGCCGCAGGCATCCTCCTGCTGCTCACCATCATCAATACCTTTGGTGTTCGGTGGCTTGCAGAGTCCAACAAATGGATCACCTGGTGGAAGATTGCCATTCCCATAGGAACAGCAGCCGTGTTGATCGGCTACGGATTCAATGCCGACAACTTCACCAGCCATGAATTCGCACCCAACGGAATCACAGGCATCTTCGCGGCCGTCTCGCTTGGCGGCGTGGCGCTCTCACTGCTGGGCTTCCGGCTCGCCATCGAGATGGCGGGCGAATCACGAAATCCGCAGCGGGATGTGCCCCGCGCCATCATCGGTTCGATCATCATCGCAACAGGCATCTACATCCTTTTGCAAATCGCCTTTATTGGTGTCGTCCCTTCAGAGCAACTCGCGCATGGTGGCTGGGAGAAAGTCGTCTTTGCCAGCCCATCCGGCCCGTTCGCGGCATTCGCCGCAGCGCTCGGACTGCAGTGGCTCGCCGTTGTGCTGTACATCGACTCGACCGTCTCGCCGTTCGGCACGGCGCTGATCTACACCACCGGAACCTCCCGGATGTTGATGGCCATGAGCCGCAATCGCAACATCCCCGCGTGGTTCGGCCGCATTGCGAAACGCGGCATTCCACTAAACGCCCTTATTGTCAATCTCGTGGTCGGGTGGATCCTGCTATCGCCCCTTCCCGCATGGAGCCTACTCGCGGGCATCATTGCCTCGTCCACCATGCTCGCTGGTGGCATCGGCACACTCGGTCTCGGCGTGTTGCGGCGTCGCTATCCGGAACTCCCACGCCCATTCCGGCTTCCATGCGGCATGTTCCTCTGTCTGCTCGGCTTCGCGTTCTCGACGCTGGTCATCTACTGGGCCGGGTGGAGCGCAAACGCCCCGATTCTGATCGTGCTGCTCATCGGCCTCGGACTGCTGGCCATCACGGCCTCAAATTTGAACATCAAGATCGCCGATCTGCACCTCCGATGCGCCGTGTGGCTCGTTCCCCATCTCAGCGTGTTGTTCCTTGCGAGTTGGTTGAGCGAATACAGCGGTGGCATCGGAGTCATCCCTTCGCCATGGGGTGACGCCGGCATGCTCGCCTGGGGATTTCTTATGGGCTGGATCGCCATTCGGTACTCCCTCCCACGCTCCAAGAGCTTGCCACTGATGGCCGAAGCCTTCGAAGAGGTCAAGGATGCGCATGGCGGCGAGTCGCTGATCGATGCGATGGAGTCCGGCCTCTAGCAGTCCGTTACTGCTCAAGTTCAACCCATCGCGCGTAGAGTGCCTTGACCCTTTCCTGCGCCACCGAGAGTGCCTCGAATGTCTCGGCAGCGTGGACGTGATCGGTGCTCATCAAAGGGTCGGCAGACTCGGCTTCCAGGCGTGCAACCTCCTTCTCGGCATCGAGAATGGAAGTTTCCATGCTCAGGTACTCTTGCTCCTCCTTATAGGAACGCTTTTTCTTTCGAGGCTTGACGGGGGCCGTCTTTACCGAGGCCGGCCCCGCCACGCTCGCTGCCACCGCAGGAGCACTTGCTCGATAGACCACCCACTGCTCAAGCGTCTGGAACTCCTTGATGCCACCATGGTCGTCGAGACCGACGTATTCGGTCGCAATCCGCTCGAGCATGAAACGGTCGTGCGTCACCAACACAATGGCCCCTGGGAATTCCAAAATCGCCTCCTCGAGCACTTCGAGCGACGGAATGTCCAGATCATTGGTCGGCTCATCGAGCAGCAGCACATCGGCCGGCTCCAGCATGAGATTGGCGATAAGCACTCGCGACTGTTCACCCCCGGAAAGATTGGAAACCTTCGTGGCGAGTTGGTCGGGCTCAAACAAAAACCGCCTTGCCCAGCCGGTCACGTGCACCTGCTTGCCGCGGTAGTCCACCGTATCACCGACCGGACACAGAGCCTCCTGCAAGGTTTGCGTACCGACGAGCGTGTCGCGGTGCTGGCTGAAGGTGACGACCCGCAAATCGGCTGCCCGCTTGATCGTTCCCGAGTCCGGCTGAAGATCGCCGGACATGAGCCGCAGCAAGGTCGTCTTTCCCGCGCCGTTGGCCCCGAGCAAGCCGATCCGCCTTCCGGGGCTCAGCATCAGGTCGAGCGAGTGAAAAAGTTGCTTACCGCCCATCGACTTGGCGACGCTGTGCAGGGCGAGAAGTTTCTTTGTCTTCCGCTCGGTCGCCTGGAAATCGATGGTCGTCGTCTGCCTCGGAGCCTCGTTGCGGCCTTTCGTGGCCTTCAGATTCGCCCGCCGCTCTGCGGCGGCTTCAACCTGCGTCTTGTTGCGTGTCTGCCGACCTTGAATGCCCTGCAAAAGCCACGCGGTATCACGACGCACCGTGTTGGCAAGCGCCGATTCGGCTGCTTCCTGCGCGTCAAGGAAGGCTTCTTTCCTCACAATGAACTGCGAGTAGTTGCCCGCAGCCTCGAACATGCCGCCTGGATAGGCTGGAGAGATCTCGATGATGCGGGCTGCGGTGTTCTCTAGAAATTGGCGATCGTGGGTCACGAAAACCATGGCCATGGTGGCGCGAGCGGCAAAGTCTTCGAGCCACAACACCCCTTCGAGGTCAAGGTGATTCGTCGGTTCGTCCAGCAACAGTACGTCGGGCTCTTGACACAGCGCCCGCGCGATGGCCAGACGCTTTCGCCAGCCTCCAGAGAGTGTGGCAACCGATCGATCGAAGTTCTTAAATCCGAGTTTGGAGAGCGAGATCGCGGCGCGAGTTTCAACATCGACCCGATCGCCCTGCGTAGCCTCGAGTTCGGCGCAAATTGCGGACAGCGGCGTCGCGCCATCGCCGAAGCGATCATCCTGCTCAACGTACACCAACTTCAGCCCGCGGCGTTTGGTGATGTCGCCCTCATCGGCAAATTCGATATCGGCGAGGATCTTCAGGAGCGTCGACTTCCCCGCACCGTTCGGGCCGATGAGCCCGACACGATCTTTCTCCTCGATCGAAAGCGAAACCCCTTCGAACAGGACGCTCGATGGGAATGACTTGCCGAGTTCACGAACGGAAAGAAGTGTAGTCATGGTCCGCGATATCAGGAATCAACGGCGTATTCTGAGTGGACACGAGCCTCGACGCGTACGCGTTCTGTCATTCTGGTCTCCGTGGCATTGCTGATTCTCGGCAAGGGCGGCATTGTAGAGACCCGGAGGAAGGTGATCGGCACGCTCGTGCTCCGCACGGGGCTCTATGGGGGAGATCGGCGGATGAGACGGAACGGCGTTGGCGTCTGCACGCCCTTCAACAAACTCCCCAACCGGCGATGAGGGCGAGTAGGTCATCGACGCCGGTGTTGCCGTCGCCGTCGATGTCGCCTTCGGCGGTGGCCCCCCATGCTTCAAGCAGGGTCAGGAGGTCGTCAACACCGGTGGTGCCGTCGCCGTTGAGATCGGTGGCGCAGCCGCAGGGGCTTGTGAGTCCTGCGAAGGCCATCACATCGCCGCGGTCTGGTTGGTACGGGGCGCCGACCAGGGCATGGTCGCTGTCAATGGCGACCGACCAGCCGTACTCGGCATCCGGGGCAGGTGTTGTTGGCAGCATGACATCCGTCGCGACCCACCCGCCCCCACTTCTGCTGAAGACATCAACCTTTCCTGCGGATATTCCATCAACCGATCCGAATCGCGAACCAACCAACATCCGATCGCCCGAGAGACCAAGCGAAACGCCGAACTGCTCGCCCACCTGCGCCGCCGGCGAGAAATGCTGCGTGATGTCCCACTCACTGGGGGCACCTTCCAGTATCCAGATGCTTCCGGCGTCGATGGCGGCGGTATCGTCGCGATAACAGCCAATGGCCATGTGATCATTCTCGATAGCCAGCGCAAAACCGAAGTAGTCATCGGCATTGCCGCCGGAATTGCTCATGTTCCAGACGGAGGTCCACACGCCGCCCAAACGCTCCCACAGATGAACTTCGCCGCGGCCGTCATCGGACCATGGTGCGCCACCGAGAATTCGGTCACCGTCCGTCGCCAGTGCCAGACCGAGTTGATCCCCCTCACCGCCGCCAGGATGCAGCAATTTTGTGGACCACGCAAAGGTTCCGTCGCCCAAGCGGTCGAACACAGTGATTGATCCAGAGGACATGCCCTGATCGTCATCGAGTGAAGTGCCGATCGCGCAGAAATCGGATTCGATCGCCACCGTGCGACCGAACAAGTCATCCGCCCCACCCGCCGGGTCGATCAGTTTCTGCTTAAAGGACCAGTTGCCCCCGCCATCACGCTCGAAGATGTACGCAGCGCCGGAGTTTCCGCCCATGGCATCGTTGAACCACGCCCCTGCAATAACCGTGTCACCCCGAATATCCACGCTCACGCCAAGCATGTCGCCCCAGTCCGCGTCGTCGGCAATCAAGCGAGCCTCCTGCTGCCATATGTCGCCTGTTCGCCGGTACACGTACACCGCGCCGGTCGCCCACGCGACACCGGTATCGAACATGGCGCCAACGGCGGCGACATCACCATCGATCGCCACAGCCGAGCCGAGCATCGCGGCGACATCGAGTTCTCCCGGAACCGGCATCTCTACCGGACACGGACTCGCAGCGGCAAGTGACGTGATCCCGATGAACAGGCCGAACGTACTCTTCCGCCTCAGTCGCATGCGCCCCACGCTTCCAGCACGGCGAGCAGATCATTCACCCCGACCGTGCCGTCGTCATCGATGTCGTAGGGACTTCCAGAGGCTCCCCAGTCGCCGAGAAGAGCGAGCACTTCGTCGACACCAACGACACCATCACCGCCATCGGGCGGATAGACATCGGCCGGGCAGTCGTCGAGGATGATCGTATCGGTCCAATCCACATCGATCTCCGTGCCGTCTGGATGCGCGAAGATGACGGACTCGGCGAACGCGAGCACATCGCCTTCTGCAGCGACCTCAAGAGTCAGCAAGTGCGTAGGCGTATCCAGTGGTGGAATGTCGGGCTCGGTGATTGCGAAACAGAGGACCGTATCGGCGTCGTGGTTAAGTGACCATCCGAGATCATCACAGATTCCGCTATGGATATCACTTATGCTCATGCCAGACACATCGAACTGAAAGCCAGCGACAGGTTGCTCGCACTGCCAGTTCACATTCACCCAGCCGGCCCCATCGGGAGCAAGGTCGTAATCGCCGAAGGTCAACTCGCACGCGGCGTGCGCCGTATGCGTGGCGATCAAGAGCGATGTCCCAAAAATCACACCGTATCCAATGACTCGGTTCATGCTGGAACCCTCCTATGCTTGCCCCCACCTCCGAGGTGGATCGTGACGGATGGGATGGCGGCCGTCAAGTAAAAAAGGGGCAGGTACGGCTCTGGGGAATCTCGCCAAGGAACCAAGGTTCGTCGTTGGCCCCAGAATGGTGCCTGACCCCCTCCCTACATCCCCGTGATGATGGCCGTAGCGAGGAACTCAGGGGCGATGCCTTGGAGTTCCGGGACGGTCAGATCGACGCGGGCAAAATCGGCAAGGCGGCCAGAGGCGATGAGACCGGCGTTGAGGCCGAGCGACGCGGCGCCGGCGATGGTCGTCATGTCCAGAAGTGGACGATCGATGCGTCCGTCTCGGTCCACGCACGCGCCGCGGCGACCATCGCGGAGACGCTGTCCGTATTCGCACCAACGCATTTCTTCGATCATGGAGATGCGAGCATTCGAATCGGTGCCGAGACAGATGGATGCGCCGCTTGCACACATGCCCGTGACATCGGCAATGCCGTCGCCGAGATTTGCTTCGGTCAACGGACACAGACAGACATGCGCCCCGGTGGCAGCGTACTCGGCCATCTCCCGTGGGTCGGTATGCGTGCAGTGAACGGCCGTCATGTCGGGGCCGGGGCGAAGTCGATCGAGCACCAGACGCATCGGCGTACAACCGTGGGCGGCTTGGCAGTCTTCGATTTCAGCGGGTTGCTCCTCGAGGTGCAGGTGCACGACCAAGCCTCGTCGCATTGCCTCTGCTCGCAATTCGGCGGCTATGTCGATTGGAACGGCTCGCAGCGAGTGGATGACGACACCCATCGATTGCTTGTTGCCCTTGCAGGCGGATTGCACGCGATCAAAAGCCTTCCACCATGTCGCAAAATCCACTCCGTCGAAACGCGACTGCGCTCCTGCAAGCGGCTTGTCGAAACCACCGGTGAGATAGCACGCGTGCAGCAGCACGATGCGGATGTCGGCATCATGGGCTGCTGCAAGCACGGCCTCGTCGAGCGCAAAGTCAAATCCCGCATCGCTGTGATGGATGTAGTGGAACTCTCCTACGCTCGTGATGCCCCCGGCTCGCATGTCCTGAAAGGCCCGCAGGCTGTGCTCGTGCGCCGTTTCTGGTGTCAACGTCTCGACCAGTTCATACATGGCTTCTCGCCATGACCAGAAGTCGCCCGTTGGATTGGTGAACACTTCACCTCGCCCACGAAGCCCCCTCTGAAAGGCGTGGCTGTGAGCGTTAACGAAGCCCGGAAGCATCGCCACTTCCGGTTCGATCGGGTGGCGATCCGTCCTGCGGACATTGACGATGTACTCCCCCTCCACTTCAATCTCGATGCCTGACTGAAAGTCACCCTCGATCCATGCAAGTCCCGGCCGAATCAACTCACTCATGTCGCCCCCCACAACGTGCTTGGACAAGTCGCTTCATGTGCCGCCGCGCCATCTCCATGTCTGCAATGGGCACGTATTCATCGCTCTGATGCGCAACGGCGATGTCGCCTGGACCAAAGAGCACACAATCCAGGCTGAGTCTCCCGAGATGCCCCCCGTCGCTGCAGTACGACACGCCAATGTCCTGCTGTTGATCGACAAGGGCACGACATGCCACATCGATCTCACTGTCCCGCGGTGTGCACATCGGCGGATTGTCATTGTCGATCTCCAGCGACCATTCTGAAGGCCAATGTCCCAACGCCGAATCGATGGAACCTCGCACTTCATCCAGCAGCATCGCCACATCCTGGTCGGGCAGTACGCGAAGACCGCAGTCAACCACAGCCTCGCCGGGTATGACATTCCACGCCGCACCTGCCCGCACACGAACAGGCGTGAGCACGGGGAACGGAACTTGATCGAACGCGGACGATTCATCACTCCGCATCTGCTCCAATCGAAGTCGTTGTTCCTCAATCGCACCGAGTACGAGACACATGCCATCGATTGCATTGACACCGCTGCGAGGTGTTCCGGTGTGCCCGGCCACCCCCTTCACCGTGACCGTGAATTTGATGTGCCCCTTGTGCAGTCGAACGACCCGCAGCGAGGTCGGTTCTCCCACCACACAAGCCTGAGGAAGTGGCGGCAGCAACTGCCGATTCTCGGCGAGCACGCTTGCACCGATGGAGCCGAGTTCCTCATCACTTGTCAGGATCAACGCCAGAGGTTGATCAAGCTCGCCCGCCTCGCAGAGCAGGTTTGTTGCCAATGCCACGAAGCCAGTCATGTCACAACTGCCACGTCCATACCAGCGACCATCTCGCTCGCTCAGCATGTGTGGATCACTGCTCCAACCATCGCCAACCGGAACCGTATCGATGTGCCCGGACAAACTCAGGCCGCCCGGCTCATCTACGGGACCGGCGATCGCAATGAGATTGTCCCGATCCCTACCAGCGCCGGGGAGACGCCATACCTCACAGCCTGCTCCTTCAAGCAGGTTCCCGACGATATCGAGCGCGGGGCCGCATGACTGTCCGCTGGTCGTATCGATCGCCATCAACTCCTTCAGGAGCGATCGATCCGCAGCCAGTGCATCAAGCGGCTCAGCCATCGGGGCAGGATACTCCCTCGGCTAGTATGAGCCGCCACAGAGGAGACCCCCATGGCCAAACGGCGCACCCCCATCACTCCCGAAGATCTCGAGCAGATTGTCATTCCATCCCAGCCCCAGATCTCGCCCGATGGGAACAGCGTTCTTTTTTCCCGTCGGCACGCCGGCCCCAAAAATACATCGGTAACGAATCTCTGGGCGGTCGATATCGACGGCGGTAAGCCACGCATCATGACCAGCGGTGACAAGGACGGTCATGGCCGATGGTCTCCTGATGGATCCCAAATCGCCTTGATCTCCGGGCGAGATGACGCATCGCCGCAGATTCGGCTGCTCCCAGCTCATGGAGGCGAATCACGTGCGCTGACATCACTGCCGGAAGGAACGATCAGCGGATTCAAGTGGTCGCCGGATGGCACGCAAATCGCCTTCACGTGGCGAGAGGAAGATCCAGAGTGGACAGCGCAGGCAAAGAAGGAACGCGAGTCCGCCGGCGGCAGCACGCCACCCCGGGTGATCACATCCGCCTGGTACAAGCTCGACGGGGACGGCTACTTCCTGCAGCGTCGCTTTGTCCTGAAGGTGATCGATGTCGCCACAGGCAAGACGCGAACGCTGTGGGACAAAGACGGCACCGGATTCTTCTCGTACGACTGGTCTCCGGACAGTCGCACCATTGCCGTAACCACGGTCCGTGGACACAACGCGATCTTCCGTTGGGAGAAAACGGAACTCCGGCTCATTATGGTCGCGACCGGAAAGAGCAAGCACCTTGACTGGCTGCCAAATGGCCCCAAGGACACCGTCACCTGGTCACCGGACGGCAAATGGCTCGCCTGGTCAGGCCGCGAGGGGAAGGATGGCACGTATGGCACCGACAATCTGGAACTGTGGATCTGCCAGCCAAGCAAGAAAGGGTCGGCCAGATGCATCTCCAACAAAACGGACTACTGCCTCATGGCAGCCACGCTTGGCGATACTGCCGAAGTCAACTTTCAAGCTTCGATCCAGTGGACGCCAGACAGCAAGGCGCTGCTTGTTCGCGTCGGCTGGCATGGCGAAAGCAACATCATGCGATTTAACCGCAGAGGCGGAGCGCCCACGACACTGACCAGTGGCCGATGCATCCACGACCCTGGAAATCAGTCGTCCGACGGTAGTGTACTCACGGTGATGATCGACTCTCCGACTTCACCGCCGGATGTGTACATCATGGATCCGCGACCGGGCAAGGACCACACACTGACACGCCTGACTACATGCAACGCAGAATTGCTGCGAACACGGATGCTTGCCAAGCCCACACGCTACTGGGCGACTGCCGAGGACGGCACGCGAATTGAGACCTGGATGCTCAAACCACCGGGCATCAAGAACCCCCGCCGCCGTCCCGCTGTTCTGCAGATTCATGGTGGGCCGCACGCCCAGTACGGCTATTCCTTCTTTCACGAGTTCCAGTGCCAAGCCGCCAAAGGCTGGGTCGTGGTCTACTCGAATCCTCGCGGATCGAAGGGGTATGGACGCGACTTCTGCCACGCAATCCGCGGGAACTGGGGCAGTGCCGATTGGGTGGACATACGCGCGGTCATCGACTGGATGAAACAACGCCCCGAAATCGACCCGAAGCGCATGGCCATCATGGGTGGGTCGTATGGAGGCTACATGACCAACTGGGCGATGGGGCATACCAACGAATTCGCCTGCGCCATCACCGACCGATGCGTATCGAACCTAGTGAGCATGGGCGGCAACAGCGATTTCATCGACAAGCCGGACGGGTACTTCCCCGGGAATTTCTGGAACAAGCCCGAGGCGTTATGGAACTCGAGTCCCATCCGATTTGCCCACAAGTGGAAAACGCCGACACTGGTCATCCACTCCGAAGGTGACCTCCGCTGCAATATCGAGCAAGCCGAACAGGTGTGGGCGGCGCTGCAACTGCGAAAGGTGCCGTCACGCTTCGTTCGCTACCCGGAATCGACCAGCCATGGTTTCAGTCGCGGTGGGCCAAGTGATCTGCGGATTCACCGACTGCACGAGATCCTGAATTGGCTCGATCGATATATCGGCAGCGGAAAGAAAAAACGATGAGCATCGATCTCTCCGACATTTTCGGGCGAGAGCGGGACATTCTGATCGGCATGGTTCACGTTCACTCGCTACCAGGCACCCCCGGAAGCAACGCCGAGCCGGATGTCATCGTCTCTCAGGCGGTGGAGGAGGCCCGCATCCTTGCCGAAGCTGGCTTCGACGCCGTCATGATCGAGAACATGCACGACACGCCGTACATGCTGCGGAATGTCGGACCGGAGATCGTGGCCTGCATGACCGCTGTGACCACCGCCGTTCGAGCGGCGGTCGATGTCCCTCTGGGTGTTCAGATTCTCGCTGGCGCCAATCAGGCGGCGATGGCCGTCGCCCACGCAGCAGGCGCCCAGTTCATTCGCGCCGAAGGCTTCTGCTTCGCTACTGTCGCCGATGAAGGCATCATGAATAAAGCTGACGCGGGGCCACTCCTTCGTTATCGACGCATGATTGATGCCGACCACATTGCCATCCTCGCCGACATCCGCAAGAAACACAGCAGCCATTCAATCACATCGGATCTCTCAATTGCCGACTGGGCGCACGGGGCGGAATTCATGGGCGCTGATGGAATCGTCGTGACCGGCGAAGTGACAGGCGATCCAACACCCGCCGAAGATGTCCTCGCAGCAACGGCCGCGACAGACCTTCCAATCTTTGCTGGAAGTGGCATCACAGATGCCTCAATGCGGAAAACGCTCGATGCCACACACGGCGCAATCGTCGGCTCGAACCTGAAAGAAGGCGGCCACTGGAGAAACAAGGTCAATCGTCAGCGAGCTACCAGTCTGGTTGCTTCTCGCAACTCCTGATCAGATCCGATCTGGAAGGAACGATTGTGTCGCCCCGGTCCTTGTTCTGCTTCTCCAATTTTGACTCGGCCTGAGCAGGCCCTCTGGGAAAGCAGATCGAACTTCCCATGAGCGACCGCCGGTGCCCGCCTGCCCCCTCAAGGTGCGGCGAAACCACGGTGACTCGAATCTGCTCCACTCGATACGGCCATATCTGAGCAAATTGCCACCATCGCCGATAAAAAAGACTTCGTTGCTCGAACAATATGGTTGCGTCACCCCATCCCAGCCATATAGCCTCCGGTTGCGCCATCGGGTTGCCAAATGGGGAATCGATCGACTCCCAGGCCTGAGAGGCCTGTAGGAGAGGGATCGCCATGAACAACATTCTTAAAAGCATCTGCATCGCAACCGTCGGCCTGCTGGTAGTGGGCTCCCCCTCCATCGCATCCGCCGACTGCCCGGCCGGCGAGATCGAAGACTGCAATGGCAACTGCTGCCCTGATTACTGGGTGGGCGACGATTACTGCGATAACGGCGCCTCTTCGTATAACGGCATTCCGATCTACCTCAATTGCGACGAGTTCGACTGCGACGGTGGCGACTGCGACCCCTCACAGTGTGACGGTGGCTCCCAGGGCATCGGGGCTTGCTGCACTCCCTTTGGATGCTGGGTAACGGATCC
>JASMMN010000154.1 GCA_030748155.1 Phycisphaerales bacterium | reverse complement strand
GATGAAGGCGACATGGCAGGGTTCGTTCACGATGAGGGGACCGCAATCAAGGAGGGCATCGATCGCATTGGAGCGTATTGGGAGGCGAACGATCGATTGCCAACCACCGAGCAGGGATCTGAACTCATTCAGACGCTGAAGGACCCGTGGGGACAATCGCTTCGGTATCTCCTGAGTAGTGGGAAGTCCTTCATTGTCAGCAGCGATGGTCCTGACGAGATTTGGCAGAGCGAGTATGACATTCGGGCCGAAGTCGATGTCTCCTCGCTCACGCCGGACGAGCAGGCTCAGGCCGATGTGCCGAGCGATGGCGGCGACTGGTTGGCGTGGTCACACCCGGAACAGACCTGGATGCAGCGGCGACAGGCGGAGATTGATGCCGACGAAGCGGCCAGTAGCAAGAACGCGGGGGCGACTGCCGACGAAGACATACCCGCACCGGGCAAGTTCGACGCCAGCATCCGATGGGACATCGGCGGCGCGACAACAATGACCGGCGCGTCGTACTTCTGGTTCTTCACATGGCTGATGCTTGGTACCGCGATCGTATTCGTACCGGTCGGATGCCTCTACCGCCCGCAGACCTACCTTCAGGAAGAAGCCAAGTAGCGGACACGTCGCTACTGATCGATTGCGATGCCACTTGCCTGTGATCGTGGCTGGGTCGCTCGCATGGCGCGTACACGCACGACATGTGTTTCCGGGTCAAGCAGCACGAACGGCCGCATCGGATCGGTCGTTTGGCGAGCGTAGAGCGGAATGTGATCGACACGGACGATGCGGTTGAGGTTGGAAAGATCCTGCCAGTGCAAACCCTTGGGCATCGTCAGGAGGAAGTTGCCTTGATGATCATGGATGGCGTCGATTGATCCAGGCGCAAGTGAGATGGCACGATCCGAGTTCAGTCCGAGCGGCATCCAGACCGCAATCCGCTGGTCGAGCGGATGATAGAAGATGACTTCCTCAAGGATCGTGGGCCGTAGCCCCTGAACGGCAGTTCGGTTGGCGGTGGCGCGGATGGCGTCCCACCGGTTGGCCCCGTTCATAACGAGTATCTGTTTGATACCCGTCTCAAGCGTGTCAGGCGATTCGCCATCGAGCGATACCAGTGTCAGCACGCCGTCGCTGCTCAGCCTCCACGCGGACAGGCGGGTGCTTCGGCCACTCCACATGGGCAGCAGCCATTCGCTGTCGCCTGCCGGAAGGACGTACTCTCGCTCATCTTCGAATCGCATCGCAAGCGACAACTCGGTCTCCTGCAGCCGGCGGACGCACCACGCCAATCGGCCGCGGGGACCAAGCGTTGGCATGGTGTTGACTTGGTCATCTTCGACCATCCAGTGCAAGTCACCGGTCCGCCAATCAACCTTCCCGATCCAGCGGCTCCCGTCCTCGCGAGGAGACTCGATCAGAAACCCTTCATCGTCGGCCGAGTCGGTCAGCAGGACAGACCCTGTGAGCGTGTTCTGGTGCCGAAGGCCCGCACGACCCGGCAGAAGTTCCCAGATCTCGATCTTCGCTTTCTCAGGAATCGTGGCACCGGGCAAGGCCAGGCGAGTTGCGTTGCTTGGGGCCGTCCCGGAACTGGTGGCGATCCAGCGGCCGCTCGGGCTGAGGAGCGGCAGAGTCGTCGAATTCCATGGAACGGTTCCGATGCCCCACGATTCGCCCTGAAACGCCGAGTGCGCGATGGCCGTAGATCGCTGCTGCTGTTCGGCCATCCGATTGAGTGCCGTGGCAGTCTGCTGCGTGAGCGGCGTTCGTTTGGGCCATTCCCGTTGGCCGCAGCCAGCCGCGGTTGTGACCGCAGAGATGAGGGCTACGGCGATGGCAAGCCGCCAACTCACTCCTCATCTCCATCGTGTGGTATCAGTTCGATGAGTTCCGGCTGATAGGCGTCAATCACGTTCTGTGTCGGCGATTGGTCCGGAGGGGGGACATCGCCACCTCGAAGCGGCGTGTAGGTGTGCCGCAGACGTTCATGCACGTTGAGGTCGATGATTTTTTGCCCTTCACTGAGCTGTTCTGAAAGCGGACGGGATACGGCCTCGAGGCGGTCCAGATCGGCGAGATTGAAGTTGGTGTAGTTGTCCCTCGGCCGGTGGACGACGGTCGGGGTGATGAAGGCGATCAGTTCGGTTCGCTGCAGGCTCTCGTCGTTGAACTCGAAGAGGTGGCCGATGAGCGGCAGATCTGCCAGGAGCGGAATGCGGTCCCGCTTGATGCTCTCGAGTTCTTTGAGAAGGCCGCCGAGTACGATCGTTTGACCATCGAGCAGGATCGCATGCGTTGTCACTTGCTTTCGACCGAACTTCTCACTTCGGGTGCTGCCGACGTTCACTTCGCCCTGAGCCTGCGAGAGTTCGAGGCTGATCGCCAGATCAACTGCGCCTTCTTCGGTAATGCGAGGGCGTACATTGAGGAAGACGCCGATGTTCTTGTATTCGATGGTTGTCGAGAGGTTGGACACACCAACTGATGTCTCAACGGTTCCGGTAGCGATCGGGTACTCCTGTCCAGCGAAAAAGACGGCTTCCTCGTTGTCGGCGGTGTAGACACGCGG
>JASMMN010000153.1 GCA_030748155.1 Phycisphaerales bacterium | reverse complement strand
CGATGCGATCGGCCAAGCAGCAGAAGGCGACGCTCGATCCGATCAAAATCTCGGGTCGATGCGGTCGCCTCATGTGCTGCCTGCGATACGAAGACAGCACCTACCGCGAACTCAAGGCCAATCTGCCGCACCGAAAGACGCGGGTGGGCACCATCGAGGGCCCCGGTATTGTGATGGGCGGACAGATTCTCACGCAACTTGTGCAGGTCAAACTCGAGGCGGACAGCAGGATCATTGCAGTTCCACTGGAAGAACTCATGGATCCCAACGAGTGTCCGGAGCCGGGCGAGTATCTCCAGACTGATCCGCTGCGAGGTCTGTCCGAGACGGAGGCCGAAGATCGGATTCCAGCAGGCAAACGATCAAAGGCTGATGACGGACGCAAGCCCAAGCGTAAGCGCAAGTCCAAGGGCGGAGATCAACCATCAGAGTCGGCTGAACCGAAGAAAACACCCAAACGCCGCCGCAAGCGACGCGGCGGAAAGCCAAAGGAAGGCGGCGACAGACCCAAGCCGGAGGCTTTATCCGCTGGCAGCGGCGGCAAGAAAAAACGCCGCCGTCGCCGACGGGGTCGTCGCAAAGGAGAAGGCAGCAGCGACTCCAACGCCGCCAAGCAGTCGAATCCGGCCCAGGGAAATCAGTAGAGAAGGACAGAGGTACATTCCTCGACTCCACGCGACCAGACCGCGAAGTATCCTTGAAACCTCATGTCGAAGCCCCCATCAAGCAACGCCAGTACTGCCATCGATACCATCCAGTCGCTGATCGTCGCATTTGTGATTGCAATGATCTTTCGGGGCTTCGTAGTTGAGGGGTTCGTCATCCCGACTGGTTCGATGGCCCCAACGCTGCTCGGTCAGCACATGCTCATTGAGAGCGGCCAAACTGGTTCAGCCACTCCGGTCGGCCTCGATGCGCAGCGCAAGCCGGACGCAAGACATCTCCGGGATCATCTTGCGGGCCGCTTGCAGCCCTTCAGAAGGGGTGGACTCCAGGCTTCTGACGCCCGCATGGGCGATCGACTCCTCGTTGCCAAGTGGCTCTATCCATTCATGGCACCCGAGCGGTTCGATGTCGTGGTCTTCAAGAATCCAGTTCACCCGGACGGGGCATCCGGAACCTACATCAAGCGTCTGGTCGGTCTGCCCGGCGAGACCATCTGGATTGTGGATGGCGATGTGTTCATTCGCAAGCTCGGTGAAGATCGCTTTCATGTGGCCCGCAAGGAGCGTGACGTTCGCGAGACGGTGTGGCAACTCGTTTGGGACAGTGAGCAATCACCCACAGCGCCCGCTCTTCTGCCAAAGGGTTGGACCGGTCTGCCCTGGATCGGTTCGCCCAAATCGGACTGGAAGGAAACGGGGCATGTTCTCGAATCGACAACCGATGAGCCCGCGACCCTCGATTGGGACAGCAGCCGCTTTCCGCTCGATGACTGGAATTCGTACAACATGTTCACGCCCATCACGCACCACTATGCAGTCGGTGATCTGCGTGTGAGCGCGACCCTGACGCCGGGAAACAACGGACTATCGACGTCAATGATCCTGACGGCAAGGGGGCATGTTTTTCGATTTGCGATATCGGGCGATCTCGCATCGGTCGAGATGTGGCCAAAGAGTCGCCCTGCGGACGTTCACCGTGTTGAGGCAATTGTCGGAGAATTCCAAGGGAGTGTTCCCTGTCGATTTGTCGCAGAGCACATCGATCAGGTTGCGCGACTGCTGATCGACGGCAATGAAGTTGCGAGCATCGCGTATGACTGGACGCCTGAGCAGCGGATGGAATTCGCGACCGGGACCAAGGGCGCGAAAGCATCCGATTTGGCTCGGCGGCTTCCCGATCCACCTGCGCTGCAGTGGTCATTTGATGGTTCGCCAGTTCGTGTTTCCAACATGCAGGTAGAACGCGATTTGTACTATCGCCCGGCGACGATCAGCGCGAGTGCTTCCATGGCCAACCAGCCCACACCAGAGTTCGTCGATAATGTCAGGCCCGGGCAGCCCGCAACAGCGACACACCCGGACAATCTCATCACACTTGGTCCCGATCAATTTTTCATGCTCGGCGACAACAGCGCCAGATCGCTTGACGGTCGTCTCTGGGGTGCTCCGGCGCCAATCGTTGCCGAGCAGGTTGATCCGACGCCATTCGTCGTCAATCGTGATCTGTTGATCGGCAAGGCCTTTGTCGTCTATTTCCCGTCGCCTCTTTCTGGCGCTGGCCCGATTCCCATCCCCGACTTTGGACGACTTCGCTTCATTCACTGAGTGTCGATCGGATCGTGGCGATCGAGGTGGGGACCGAGTTGATTGCCACATTGACATTGCAGAGTGGCAGGTCGCTGAATCCTTCGGGTGAAGCGCCGGCAGCGCCGAGTTCCTCCCATGTCGTCAGCG
>JASMMN010000152.1 GCA_030748155.1 Phycisphaerales bacterium | reverse complement strand
CATCACCCTCAAGGGCGACGGCAAGCGGCACACAACCGACCCGATCGATCTTGTGTTCGGGCCGCACCTCGGTGTTGCGTGGCTCGATCTGGATCACTCGCTCGCAGGTGTTGACAACAGCGGCAACTGGTGGAGTGTCTACGGGGGTGGCGAACTCTCGATGGTGATCGACTTGAAGCCTTTCACAAACCTGCTGCACAGCCTGACCGTGGATGTCGGCGGCAGCATCGGCGGAACCATGGCCAATGGTGGTACGTTCTGGAAGGTTGGTGGTGGACTCGGGTTGAACTTCACTCCCAACATCGGCATCGATGTGGGCTACAGGATCATGGAATACAAGAATCTCACCGATGGACAGTGGGATCTGTCACCAAGTTTCCCGGGCCTGTTCATCGGGCTACACGTGACGTTCTGACAACTGGCGGCGAACCAAGAGCACGCGAGATCCGTTCTGGATTGAGTTTCCCCCTTCCTTTGGATCCAACCAATGGCTCGCATCGGCAAAAAACCATCCGTCAGACTCCGAAAGGCCCGTATTCGGCACTTCCTGCTGACAACGGGGCTGAATCGACTCAGCCGTGGGTGGCTGTATCGCCGACATCACGCCGAGGGCGTCGAGATCGTTGAGCAGGAAATCATCGCCGCCGGCTGGCCGAAGGCTTTCGACGGCCTTCGCATCGGCCATATCAGTGACATCCACGTTGGAGACCTGATGTCTGCGGACCGTGCGATTGAGATTGTCGAGCAACTGGCAGCGGCCGAGCCTGACATGGTGTGCAACACGGGAGATCTCGTAGACCTGTACTGGCCCGGAGTCGAGCCGGTTGCAGAAGCGATTGCCGCAATCAAAGCGCCACTTGGCAATTTCTTCGTACTGGGAAATCACGATGAACTCGACTCGGGCGAAGACGTCGATCGCATCGTCTCCGCCGCCGGAACAACCGTGCTACACGATGACGTGGCGCTCATCACGCGTGGGGAGGATCGACTCCGCGTCGGTGGCATTGGCTGGTCCCGCACACCGGCACAGTGTCGGCAACGCATCGATACCACCATCGGTGACGAGCGTGTGGATCTGTTGCTTTCACACAATCCGAAGGCGTTTGATCACGCAGCGGCGAAGAATATCCCCTTGACGCTCTCGGGTCACACACACGGGGGGCAGATTGCGCGCCGTAACAAACCAGATGCCAACCTCGCCGTAGCATACCGGCGCAGCGCAGGCCTGTATGAGCACGGGGACTGCCGCCTCTATGTCACCGTCGGCGCCGGATCGCTGTTTCCGATTCGATGGAATGTGCCGGCTGAAATTGCAATTCTTACGGTTCGATGCGGCGACTGAGTTGCTCAACCAGCATCCGCGCCGCCTCAGCGCGATGAGATCGCCGGTTTTTTTCGTCCGGGATCAGTTCGGCGCTGCTCATACCCTCTGGAAGAAGCAGCAGTGGGTCATATCCGAAACCATGTTCGCCCGCCGGCGCTCTCGCGATGGTGCCATCGAATGTCCCGCGAGCTTCCGCAACAATCGTTCCGTCCGGATCGGCCAAGCACATGCAACACACGAATCGTGCCGAACGCTCGCCGTCAGGAACCGCATGCATCGCTTCGATGAGTTTGGCGTTGTTGGCGGCGTCGCGCTCGGCGCGAGTATCGCCGATTCCCGCGTACCGTGCGCTGTGAATGCCTGGAGTACCGCCAAGTGCATCGACTTCAAGACCCGAGTCATCGGCAAGGCATCGACGACCCGTCATCCGGGCATAGCCGACGGCCTTGAGTCTGGCGTTTCCTTCAAAGGACGCTGCGTCTTCAACCGGTTCGGGTGGCGTTTCGTCCAGCACATCGAGTCCGACGACCTCGATGCCGATGTCGCCGAGGATGGCCGCGACCTCTTCGAGTTTGTGTGGATTGGATGTCGCAAGCAGCACCTGCATGGGCATCAGCGGTCCGTGCAACTACTCGGTACATCGCCATAGCAGGACGTGATTCGGCTTCGAATACCGCCGCGTCCTCGCCAGTCGGTAACAACCTGTAGCCACCGAGGTGACATTGCTTCCACGAGGTCCTCGCAGATTCGATTCGTGACCGTCTCGTAGAAGATCCCCTCATTCCGAAACGAGTGGTAGTACAACTTGAGACTCTTGAGTTCGACGCACGTCTTGTCTGGCTCGAACCGCACCGACACAGTTCCGAAGTCGGGGTGGCCGGTCTTCGGGCATACCGATGTGAATTCCTCATTGACGTGTTCGACGAGAAAGGGTGTGTCCACGGGGGATGGGAATACTTCAAGCAGTGATGTGTCCGGCATGAGGAAATGGTACTGAGGTACTGTCGCGAAAGGGGTCGGGTACCATCCCGCCATGCGCACACTGCTTCTCGTCCTCACAACGCTCATTCTGCAATCCTGCTTCATCTTCGGGGACGAGCGCCGGGAAGCACGGGAAGCGATGATCGAAGTGCGGAGCGAGCAGGCGACTGCTGCCATGGATGGCGGCGACTATGTGGAGGCTGTCAAGCTCTTTGACGAGATTCTCTCGGCCGATGCCGGAAACGTGCCCGCTTGGATCGGCATGGGTGATGCCTACTCACAATTGGGTGAGTGGGATCACGCCGAACCTGCTTTTGCCGAGGCGTGCGGGCTGCAGCCGCAGTCCTTTGACGCCCAGTTTGGACATGGTCTGGCCCTGCAGATGCTCGATCGACTCGTCGATGCGGTCTCGGCCTATCACAGGGCACTCACGATCGATCCGATGAGCAGCGAGGCGAGCCTTGGTGTCGCGACTTCTTATCTTCAACTCGAAGAACCTCAGCATGCCCTGCCTTTCGCTCGCCGCGCTGTGGACCTCGATGAGGCGGACGGACGCGCTTGGATCAGTCTCGGCGCCGCTTATGAACAAACCGGCGAAGAAGTCGCCGCCCTCGATGCCTATCTTGCGGCATCTGAGCGGATGGAGTCATCGCCGGAACTCAAGCACAACCTGCTGCATGCCTACGCCCGCGCGGGCAGGCACCGCGAAGTTGTCGGGATGGCGCGAAGCATGCTCGCCGATGGTCTCTCGGCCGAAGCCGCCGAGCGAATGGGCTGGGCGTGGTTCCGGCTTGGTGAATACGACAAATCAGCCGAGGCCTACCGCCTTGCTGTTGAAACCGACCCGGACATGTGGCGGGCCTGGAACGGTCTGGGTGTCAATGCTCTGAACCGATGGTTGCTCAGTGATCGCACAAGTGATGCCGCCCTCGCCGAAGCGAGTGATTCATTCCAGACATCACTGCGTTTGCACCGGAACCAGGATAAGGTCACGCAACTCGTCGTGAAGTACGGCTTATAGCCTGACCGACTCCCGATTCGCCACTCCAAGCACCGCAGCCGCCCGGCTGACGATATCTCTGTGCGTAAGCCCACACTGCTCAAGAATGTTCGCCTCGGAGCGGGCAGACTTGGGAATCCGTCTCACATGCAGCGGCTCGACGGTAAACCCGTCACCTGCTTGGACGCATGCCTCGGCCACTGCCGAGAAGAGTCCACCACCGTAGTTGTCCTCGACCACCAACACATTGCCACCGTTGGCATTCGCGAGGTCGAGCAACCTGTCCTCGTTCAGGGGCAGCGAGTAGCAATCGACCAGCGATACGTCAATGCCCAGCGCATCCAGTCCATCGAGCGCCTTGTTGCACTCGTGCACCATGAAACCAGCTGAGACGATGAGCAGGTCCCGGCCCTGCACAAGCACCTCCATACCACCGAACTCGAATTGTGTGTCCTTGTTGTAGAGGAACTCGACATCCGGGCGATGCACCCGCATTGAACACAGTCCGTCGTGCTCGGCCATCAACTGGGTCAATCGGTAGGCG
>JASMMN010000151.1 GCA_030748155.1 Phycisphaerales bacterium | reverse complement strand
GGTGATGTCGGCAACTCGATCTTCCACCAAGGCAACCTCACATGCGGTCACTTCCCGCACCGTCGATTCGCGTCCATGGTTCAAGCGGGTGAAACTGGCGAAGTCGTGCCTGCCGACAATCGCTGCAGCTGCGGTATTCATGGCTTCAAGATCCAGATCCCACGGTACCCACGCCAGATGATGCCGATCGAAGAGCGGACGCTCATGGGCTTCTCTTCTGGAAAACGCGACCCGATATCCGTATTCCTTGCCGACGACATCACCGATCACGTTGAACTCGTCTGGTACGACCTCTGCTGTGAGTACTCGAATGTCATCGGGCAACCTCGACGAAATGGCAGGAGGAAACCGATCGATATCCATCGCGCAGTTCGTGTCGAAGCCCGCCACCTGACCCACCGCGTGTACCCCAGAATCGGTACGAGAGGCACCATGGACCGATACCTCTTCACGCACAACCGCTCGGACGGCCTGCTCAAGCACACCCTGCGCGGTACGAAGCGGTTCCTCTTCCGGGGGGTGCTGCTTCTGCCAACCGAAGAAGTGTGTGCCGTCGTAGGCGACTGTCAACTTGATGCGCCGCGTCATCATCAACTCGGATTCAGTGACCGAATAGATTCCCCGGGGCGAACATCCGCTCTCGCTCAAAGTACGCAAGCGCGGAATCGACATCCGGGAAGATCTTCGTGGCGGTCTCTGTGATGAACGGGGAGGGTGGCTTTTGCGGCTTCCACACCACATAAACCTCCTTGGTGTGCTCCCATGCGTGCTGCAGTTCACGCTCGACGCCACTGGAGAGACCGGGAACACCACCTGGAAGTTCCGGAACGAGCGAGACGATCATGTCGCTCTGATCGATGAGTTTGAAGTCCCGCATGTAGATCTGCCCGTCGACGTCACCAGCAATGTCAAGCACCTCGCGAACCCGCACTCGAAGTTCGATGCCCTTTCGTCCGCCGTAGGCGTGGGGCGTCACATCAATCCAGTCCTCGCCGGTCTTCGCAGCCTCGATGGCGCGGTCGAGCAGGAGTTTTTCATCGACATCGGCAGGATCGAACGTGATGAAGTGCTCGGCCAGTGCATCTCTGAAACGGCCGATCTCAGCCAGCACATCGGGCATGTCCACCACATGACTCATCGGGAAGGACGGGTACACCCGCTTCATCTCCGGTCGCGTCACCAATCGCAGGCATGCCTCCACGGTGTCCTGCTGGCGACCACGGCTGAGAATGTAGAACTGGTCGGCGCAACCCATGGCACTGGCGAGTAGTTCGGTCGCGAGAATCTCTTCTTCTCGCCATACCATGCAGTCCTTGAGGGTTGCATCAATGTCGTGCTCGGCGTGGAGACGGTGATGCACCATCTCGATGTTGTCGAGCAGGCAGATGAAGATGTCCGGTTTGAGTTTCTCCATCTGATCAAAATCGAAGGCACTGAACAGGCCATGCCGCCAGCGGAACGTGGCATGTGTATTGACCATCAGGTCCGAGCAATCGATGATGGGCGTTGTCTCGGAAATGATGTCCTTGAAGGCGGCTCGCCGAAGCGAGGCGAGACGGCTCAGTGGCAGGTCGAGAATGCGACCCGGCCGCACATCCGGCCCCTCGCGGTACATCATGTCGCCGACGTTGTAGAGTTCTATCCGCTTGCCATGCTGGCCGCCGAGTTCTCGAACGGCCTCAAGGTAGGGTTTCTTGTCGATTCCGATTTGACCGGTGATCACTGCTCTCATGCGGGGCAGGATAACAGGCGGCCCTGTAGCAGCCGCCTCAACGCCGTCCAGATTCGGTCGATCTGCGATATCGACGCAGCCAAGCCGCTCGGGCGCGGGGCGGCTCCTTCTTTCCGCGAGATCGCGCGAATACGATGGCAAGAACTGAGATGGCGACCGCGAGCACGACACCGCCGATGATCCACTGCACTGCGGCAGAGGTCGTTTGAGAAGCAATGCCGTAGCCGATCAACAGGCCTGCCCCGAATTGCATGGAGGCTGTCACGAGTACGCACGACCATGTGGCGATCGCGAATCGCCACATCTTCATGTGCATGAGCCCCGCAACGGTGATCGCTGGAGTGCGACTTCCCGGAATGAACCGCGCCGCAACGATGAACCAGATGCCCCGCTCATCGATCTGGTGCTTGGCCTGCAGCAGCCGCTTCGGGTGCAGGAAACGACGGATAAAACGCTTGTGCAGCAGCTGCGTGCCGAATTTGCTGCACCAGAAGAACCACAGCATGTCGGCTGTGGCCACGCCGACGATCGCGGCCATGAGTGTCGGTACCCAGATGCCTGCGCCAATCGCTTGCTCGCCGATGATGATGCCCGCCGGAATAACGACGATGTCCTCACCGATCGGAATGCCGATGCCGCTCGCAAGCAACAGACCAAGCACGACCCATGGCAGGTATTCCGCGTATTGGCTGATGAACTCGGTCATGGGGATGGAACTGCTTGCTTCTGCTCGGGTGGACTGCACGCTTCCCGCAGCCATCGCATCTTCGCCCTCGGGCGATGCTCCTTGTGGGATCTCCGCCGCCGCCACCACCATACGATCATGCCGAGAAGCAGGATACCCAGACCGATGAACACGGCATCACGCACATGCGTGTCCCGCGTGGAATCACCGAGTCCCTTGGCGATGAGCCAGCCGACGAAAAGTTGCCACGCCACGCTCTTGGCGGCTCCGACGCACTCGCCGATCATGAACTTCTGAATCGGCATGTGCGACAGCCCCGCTGCCGTGATGACGGGCGTGCGGGCCGCCGGAAGGATTCGGCCCATCACGACGACCCAAATGCCCCAGCGATCGAGTAGATACTTGATCTCCAGAAGCCGTCTCGGATGAAACATCCGCCGAAAAAAACGAATGCCGAGAAACCTGTATGAGTACCGCCGTACGAGCAACATCCAGATCAGATCCGCCAGCACCACCCCGCACCAAGCCGCAGCCACCGTCCACCAGAACGGAAGCACGCCCCGTTCTATCAGGAATCCCGCTGGAACAATCAGTATCTCCTCGCTGATCGGAATGCCAACGCCCGCAAGCATGATGGCTCCGAATAACAACCATGGTCCATTGCTGGAGAGCCCTTCTTCGACATGGGTTTCGATCTTGCCGTGGAGCGAGTTTGGATCCTTCACCAACGTCGATGTCGCCGATGAATCTCCGGCGGCGACAAGAAAGCCGCCGCCGCAAATGGCGAATAAAATCAGAAACCATCGCATGCGGAAAGGCTAACAGGCGAAACTGTCACCCTTGGCGATCTTGCTCGGCAGATCTACGCCCTCAAGATCAGAAGCACTCATCGCGGTGAGCGGCGAGATCTCGATGGCGGCGTCGATGTGTCCGTCGCCTCGGCGTGGGACCTGCACACCCGCCTGCTCAAGCCACCCCCCATAGAGATCGGACTGCATCTGCTTGCTCGACTCGGCCGAGTCGGTTCCGGTGGCGTTTTTGATGGGAGCGAATTGCTCGGCACGATCGACTTCCAGGATCGCCGGCTTGGCGGCGATGCCCATGGCGTCAAAGACAAACCGTTCAAGCTTGATGGCGTTGGGCTCGCCCGGCGTGATCAATTCGCCCGTCCTGGAGTCGATGTGCGTAACCTTCTTGACGGCGCGGTGCCATGGCAGTTCGTCCTGGCCGGCGGTCGCGACGCGACGGGCGAATTCGGTGCTGATGATGTGCATGGCGACATTGCCAGCGGCGAAGCGAAGACGCCCCGATTCATCAGTGGATTGCGCCTCCGCTTTGCTGAGATCGGTGTATTCCACCACGCCAAGACGGCCATCGATTGAGCCGAAGACGCCCACTTTCTCATCGGGACCGGCCTTGGACACCATCTTGCTGGTGAACTCACCCGACGAGTGTGCCTCGTCGGCATGCAGACCGAGAAAGACCGGATCGAGAACCGGCGCAAGCGGGTTGTCCACCTGGAAATACGAGATCGCCTCGGTGCCGCGACCCTCCATGTGGTCGATCGCCCCACTGACGAGCAAGGCGTGGAAAGAACCTCCGTGCCCGTCCGGGCTCATGACGAGTGCCCCTGGACGTTCCAAGAGGATCTTGCCGGTCTTCATGTCGAATGCCGGCATCATCCCCTGCGGGAACATCATGATCTGCCGCCGATCAAGACCGAAGCATCGGTTGTCGAGAAAAAACGCCCGCGTCTGAGAGTCGTTCGATTCGCTGGTCATGATGTACCAGCGAATCGTTCGGCCCCACCGCCGCTCCGCGGCGAGAATCTGCTCGGCGAACAACCGAAAGAGTGGCTTGCCGCTCACCGAGCTCGCGGGGAAGGTGCCCTTGGGACCATTCCACCCGAGCCGTGTCCCCTGACCGCCCGCGACAGTGAAAGCGGCGACGCGGCCGGCTTCAAGCATCGCTTCACCCCGAATACGCAGATCCTCTGCATCGATCAGATCGACGCTGCCACAGGCCTGCTCTGGTTTGATGCAGACGCACGGAGCCGGGTGCAGATCGCCCCCACCTGCAACTGGTGCCGCCAGAACCAACTGCTCGATCATGGCAGGAAGCGACTCAAACGGCAGCGATTCCAGACGCTTGAGCAGGGCATCCCGATCAATATCGCTCAGCCCATCAATGTGCTGGAGCAAGTGCGACTGCCCGCACGCTTCCAGTGTGGATCGCATCGCATCGAGGCGGCTCATGCGTGCTCAGGTATCCTCGGGCAGCGCAGGCACCGTCCAGCCGGTGGGCAGGTGCCGCACGATTTTTCCGGTCTTGAGATAAATCACCTGCTCACAGATGTTGGTGCAGTGGTCGGCCATCCGCTCGACTGCGCGTACAACGGCCAGCAACTGCATGCCTGCCGGAACCGACACGGCACCCTCGGCAAGCGCGTTCTGAGCGCGGCTTACAAGCTCGTCCTTGAACGCATCCACCGTATCGTCGAAAGCGAGCACCCGCTCTGCAAGCTGCGTATCCCCCATCCGAAGCGACTCGACCGTGTCGCGGACCATCCCGACCACACTGTTCGCCATGACCTGCAGGGTATCGGCGACTTCGGTGTCCTTCCGCTGCTCGGTGGCCTGCGCGATGTTGACCGCACAGTCAGCGATCCGTTCGAGCTCGTTGTTGATTTTCACGATGGTGAGGATCGATCGCTGGTCGTGCTCATCCTCCGGTCGATGCTGCATCAGGCCGATGCATGCTCGCTCGATCTGCACATCGACATGATCGATCGTGGCGTCATCGCGGACTACCGTGGCGGCGGTCGTATTGTCATTCTCGAAATAGGACTCCACCGCCGAGAGGCACAGATCGGTCACGCGACGGCCCTGTGCAAGCAGGTCGGCCAGTACGATCTCGAGGCTCTTGTGAAAGTCGTCCATGGCGGCGTGGTGTAACGAATCGGAGTATAGATCCGCTGCCCCCGAAAGTGTCGTCTCACGGCCCCGGTATCATCTGCTTCCACCATGGTGGTTCTCAGTGTCAATGTCGATCATGTCGCCACCGTCCGGCAGGCGCGGCGATGCCTTGAACCGGATCCGGTACTGGCCGGAATGGAAGTGCAGGCAGGCGGCGGCGGCGGCATCACCGTGCATCTGCGGGAAGATCGCCGCCATATTCAGGACGATGATGTGCTGCGACTCTCCGATGCGGTCAATCTCCCCCTGAACTTCGAAATGGCGGCTACAGACGAAATGGTGGACTTCGCGATCTCGCTCCAGCCACGGTCGGCCATGCTGGTGCCGGAGGGGCGGCAGGAGATCACAACCGAAGGGGGCCTCGATGTCGCCTCTGATCAGGACCGCCTGCGGACGGTCGTCCACCAACTCGCGGATGCGGGCATTCCCGCGAGCGCCTTCATTGACGCTCAGGAGCGGCAGATCGCAGCAGCAGCGGCCTGCGGTTTCGCGGTCTGTGAAGTCCATACCGGCCCTTGGGCCGAGGCAATTGAGGGGCGAGGCGATCGGGATGTCGAACTGGGCAAGGTCACGACCGCCGGCACGCTCATCACCGAGGCGGGCATGCGTTTCAATGCCGGTCACGCGCTGAACTACACCAATGTGCAGCCCATTGCCGCACTTCAGGACCTTCAGGAACTCCACATCGGCCACGCCATCGTGTCGCGGGCGATCTTCACAGGCATGCAGCAGGCCGTCCGCGAGATGGTCGACCTCATCGAGAACGCCATCACATGAGCACCGACCTCACCGACGGATCACTGCCCTATCGCATCGCCGTGCTGTGCTATCTGCGTGATGCCGACGGCAAGTTGCTGATGCTGCACCGGGTCAAACCACCGAACCAAGGGATGTACTCACCTATCGGCGGCAAACTCGAACCGACCACCGGTGAGAGTCCCCACCATTGCGCCATCCGCGAGACCCAGGAGGAGACCGGACTGGTCGTCAAGGACGGCGAGATCCGCCTCATGGGCATGGTGTCCGAGACCGCATACGAGGGCGAGTGCCACTGGCTGCTCTTCCTCTATGAAATCACTCGCACCATCGGGCATGATGAGATCGCCGCATACGAAATGGACGAGGGCACGCTTGAGTGGCTCGACCGTGACCAGATCGATCACCTGGATTTGCCCAGAACGGACCGCGACATCATCTGGCCGCTCGTCGCCGAGTACGAAGGTGGTTTCTTCGCCTGCCACATCAATTGCCGCAACAATCCCATGACTTGGGAAGTACTTGAATCCTGGAAAGGCTGAGCCCCCAACATCGCCTGCGCTCCTGCCCCATAGTGCACAGCACTGCACTATGGGCACTCGCCCCACGTCGCGAGAACCCA
>JASMMN010000150.1 GCA_030748155.1 Phycisphaerales bacterium | reverse complement strand
TGCCTACTTCAGGTATCTGGCCCCATTGTTCTTGTCCTCCTCCGCAGTGCCCCTCGGGAAGAGTTTGAGTGAGCGGATCTTCAGCCCACCGGCGTCGGCCTTGCGGAACGAACTCTGAGAAGCCCCGACGCACGTTCCACTGTTTGACGAATGCGGCAGGTGACCTCATCGGCTGCGGAAGCCACCGCGAACCCGGCAATGCTACGCCGTGGCAATTCGATCGGACGACACACCTGCTGAGTCCAAAGCCCGACCCGCACGGTCAACGTCGCGGCAACAACGCCTTGACCTCCCGCTGCGACGACCGTGCCGATCCGCGTCGAAACAGCCTCGGCGGCATGCTGCGTCAAATCAACCGCCACCGCGTACAGCAGCACCATCCGCAACAGTCGCAGCGTCCCGACGATTCCTGGCCTCGCGCCATACTCGCTGGCAACGCGCCGCATCAGTCGCAGGTTCCGCCAGGTGCACAGTGCCGCGTCGAATAACGCGATACCGGAGAGCGAAACGATGAGGCCGGTTCTCGCCGCCTCTCGGCGGATCTCGACATCAACACGCTGATCGACATCGATCAGGTACTCCCCTACCGCGGAAGCTGCGCCAGCATCGTCACGGGCGTCCACGGAGGCGTCCCATTGCGTTGCGAGAACAGCCCGTTCATCCGACTCCGGAAGGGATGCCATCCAAGACCTCATCAGTCCATGCCGAATGGTCCAATGGAAGTCAGACGAGGACACCGCGGATCGGAGCTGCTCGACGCGTCGAACTCGAAGCCACCCAACAACCTCGCGCCAGCAGACCACCCCGAGCAGCGCCCCCACAACAACCAGACCGCTCCCCATTATCCACGCCCACACCGACCCCATGTCGGACACCTGGTGTACCACCAACGCCAATTCCGCCGCGATCACGACAATACTCAACAAGGCCGCTGCAAGCAGCAGCAGCCAGCCTGAACCGAGTTTTTTGCGTTTGGCAAAGATCTGTTTGGCTCCCCATGCAACCGTGTGGCATGATGTCCTGTGGTATTGGGAAATGGTGCTGCAGCCGTACGGCTCCCACTGCTTTCTGGTTCAATTAGATCTTTTTCACGAGTTTCTGTGTTCTCGGACACACCGAGACCCGAGTTCGTACGTAGGAGGTCATAGGAAGGCAGCGCAGCCCTCCTTCACCTGGAGCGACACCATGAAGACTCGAACCTCACACGACTGGACTTGGGAGACTTGGCGAACCCGCCTCGGTCGCCTGCTCCGTCGAACCGAGTGTCGCTACGACCTGACCCGGGACGAAATCCTGCTTGCCACGGGCACCAACACCGAAGACCTCCGGGAACTCTGGAACTACGGTTGGACCCCCAGCGAAGCCGTCCAATCCATCACAGAGGCGCTCGGACTCCGCTGATCCCCATCGCGACTTCGAGCCCCTACACAGATGCGACGCGGCCCCCTCTGGCAGGGGGCTGCGTTGTGTGGGGCTCGGAAGGAACACGGACGCCCACGCTGCGGCAGCAAAGTTCGCCACTACCCCTTCAAACCCAACCCAATACCAGAGTTACCGCCCCAATAACCCCCTCCACCCTTGCAAGGGGCGAGCCAGCCTGTACCCTTGCCGAAGTGGAGAGAAGCATGTCCCATGTGATGCCATCCGGGGTTGTGGTCGCCTGTGCAGGGGTACTGGGCCTTGGTGGCCTCGCATCTGCAGGCGACACGGGTACCTACGAAGAAGTCATTTTCGACCTCACAGGCGTGACGTACATGGGCGGTGCCCCGGTCATTACGGCAGAACTGGAAATCGGGGCAACTCAGGTTGCCGAACTTCGGTGGGACAACGTGGTCCTGCAGACCTTTGACAATACAGGCATCCCAAACTGGGGCAGTGAGGCCTATTTCGGCTTTCAGGCCGTCACAGAGGATGCAGAACCCGAAATCATCATGGTCCAGCCGTTTCCCAACGGCAACTCGGGGGGTATCCATGGCCCCACCAACGGATCACTCAACGTGGAACTCGACAATCTGTTCAGCAACTCCGAGGGCCTCGTGTATCTCATGACAGCCTCGAGTTGGGTAGATGGCTCCGGACTCCCCGCTGGGGAGTACACACAGGGCACGCTGAGCATTGTCTATATCCCCGTGCCGGCCCCTGGAGCAATCGCGGTGCTCGGTCTGGCCGCGTTTTCCAGCCGACGCCGGCGTCAGGCTTGATCAAATCATGACAATGCGGTAGGATTCCTTCCTGAGAATGATTCTCAGCAGGAGTCCGCTGTGAGCACAACCACCTTGGATACTCTGACCCCTGGCGACACCGCCACCATCGCCGCAACGGCCGGGGACGACGCCCCACTGCTTCGCGCGATGGGGCTGCGGGAGGGCATGGATGTGACGGTCAAACGCACGGGCGAACCCTGCATCGTGGAAGCAGGGAACACCCGCCTCGGGCTCGCCCGCGCGATGACCGGCGATATCGAAGTCATCCCGCACACCTGAACCCTACCCCAGATGAATCAGGGCGAACCCTCCAACCACGCCGGTCAGGATCTCGACGGTCCAGTTCGGACCGTGGCCCTCGTCGGACAGCCCAATGTCGGGAAGACCACGCTCTTCAACAGACTCTGCGGTCTCCGCTCACACACGGCGAACATCCCCGGCAGCACTGTGGAGGCGCAAGTCGGTCGATGGGGCACCTCTCGTGTCATTGATCTCCCCGGTACCTATGCGATCACCCTCAAGCAGCCCGAGGCAACTGTTGTCCGTGAGTGCCTCAGCGGGCAGCGAAGCGATGCGTTCACGCCAACTGTGGTCCTGTTGGTTCTCGATGCAACCAGTTTACAGCGAGGTCTGCATCTGGCCATCGAGACGCTTGCGTTCGGGCTGCCGTGTGTGGTGGCGCTGAACCGAGTAGACACCGCCCGCAAGCGAGGTTTTGAGATCGACGAACGCCGCCTAGCCTCTTGGCTCGGGTGTGAAGTGGTGTCGATCAGTGCCCGAAGTGGTCACGGTGTGAACCACCTCCAACCGGCCATCGCGGGAGCCCGCGTCTGTGATGCCCCACTGCCGAACACCGACGATCCGGGGGTCTGCGACGATTGGGTCGATGGCGTGATCCGCGAGAGTACACCACGACCTCCTGTGCTCGCGGCCGACCATCTGAGTGATCGACTCGATATCGCGTTCACTCACCCATTTCTTGGCGTACTTGTCTTCGGCTTGGTGATGGCTGGACTCTTCTGGACGATCTTTGCCTTCGCAGCCGTCCCCATGGACCTGATCGACACCATCTTCGGACACGTCGGTGGGTGGCTCGCTTCAATTCTGCCCGCCGGCGACCTGCGGGACTTGATCGTGGACGGCATCGTGGGTGGACTCGCCGGAACGGTCGTGTTCCTGCCACAGATTCTGCTGCTCTTCTTCCTCATCGCCCTGCTTGAGGACACCGGCTACCTTGCGCGAGCCGCCTTCGTCATGGACCGCGTGCTTCGGCACTTCGGATTGCCCGGACAGGCATTCGTGCCGATGCTCTCGGCCCATGCCTGCGCAATCCCTGCCATCATGTCGACAAGGCTCGTGCCGGACCGACGCGACAGGCTGGCCGTCATCTTGACAGCCCCATTTCTGTCCTGCTCGGCAAGGCTACCAGTCTACGTATTGCTGATCGGCGTGATGTTTGCAGATCAACCAGTGATCGCAGGCGTTGTGTTTGCGGGCAGCTACGCCCTCGGAATCATCGCCGCACTTGGCTCGGCATTTCTTGCTCGGCGCACTATCCTTCCGGGCACCGCGCGGCCCATGGTGATCGAATTGCCGGACTACCAGTGGCCGTCCATCACCGCAGCGTTGCTGACCTGTTGGGATCGAGGATGGCTGTTTCTTCGCAAGGCCGGCACCGTCATCCTTGGCATGGTCGTCGTGCTGTGGTGGCTGAGCGCCTATCCCAAGGCACCTGAGGCTGCACCAACTGCGCCCACGGCCATTGCAGCAACCGTCGCTCCGGAATCGGTTGCGCCATCCCCCATGGAGTACTCGTTTGCCGGTCGAATCGGGAAGGCTGTACAGCCGGTATTTGATCCACTCGGATGGGATTGGCAACTGACTGTCGGCGTCATGACCTCCTTTGCTGCCCGGGAGGTATTCGTCTCGACCATGGCTGTACTCGTTGGCGGCGGCGATCAGGAAGATCATGCAGTCCTCGACCGCATTGCCCACGCCAAACGCGATAATGGCCAACCCATGCTGACAACCGAAACCTCAGCGAGCCTCCTCATCTTCTTCGTGTTGGCCATGCAGTGCCTGCCGACGCTTGCGGTCACAGCCCGTGAAGCGGGTGGCTGGAAATGGGCCGCGATTCAATTCGGATGGATGACGGCGTTGGCTTGGGGTGGGGCTTGGATCGCTTTCAGAGTTGTGATCGCGGCGGGAGGGACATGATGCCTTGGGGATCATGGCAATTCTGGATTGTCAGTATCGTTGCGGCAGCCGCATTGCTTGTCCTGCTGCGGCCGTTTCTGACCGCGACAATCCGGCGAAAACGAGGGGTCAGATCGTCCACACGCGCTCGCCTGACCCATGAGGGTCGACAAGTGAAGGGATCTGAGCGATCCTCCAAGAATGATTGACCCAGCCGCCACCATCGCCATCGTCGGAGCAGGTGCCATGGGCACTGCAATCGCGAAAGGTGCCCATGCCGCGGGTCGCAGCGTGATAGCGGTGGCGAGCCGCCATCCAAAGCGTGCCGCAGGTCTTGCAGAGGAACTCGGTGCTGTACTCGTCGATGATGCTGCCGAAGCGTCTGGACATGCGGATGTCATCATGCTGTGCGTACCCGATGACGCCATTGCACCGGTCGCAACAACTCTGCGGGATGTCGGCAACAAACTCGTGGTGCATACCGCCGGGGCCAAGGGGCTCGTCGTACTCGATGTGGCCGCCGGACGCGGCGCCCACATCGGCTCTCTGCACCCGGTCATGGTGGTAGCGGCAGGAGGACGCGAACAAGAAGCCTTGTGCGGCGCAACGGTCGCGATTGATGGTGGCGATGTCGCCCGGGATTGGCTCACATCATTCGCACGCGATCTTCACATGGAGCCGGTCAGTATTCCTGCTGAGCACCGCGCCCTCTATCACCTCTCGGCCGCAATGGTCGGCGGACTGATGACGGGACTTCTCGCCTCGGCGGTTGATCTCTGGGCTGTACTCGGACTCGATCGAAAAACGGGCGCGACCGCCATGGGACGCATGGTCCAGGAAGCCGGTCGGAATCTTGAGCGACTTGGCGTACCCGAAGCAGTCATGGGCCCGGCCGTCCGAGGTGATACCGGAACGATCGAGCAACACCTGAGAGTCCTCGCCGTCGAAGCGCCGCATCTGGTACCCCTCTACCGTGTGCTGGTCGCGCGGTGTCTGCCCTACGCGCAGGAACGGGGTGTCCTGACCGACTCGCAGATTCAGGCCATCGCCGATGTGCTGGAGCACTGATCAAACGTCTCCCTCGCACTTCACCGTGGAAGAGATTGATTATCGACACCAACGCATCAGAATCGTCGCATCATGACCGTCGAGGTAGTCCTGACGGCAGGCGACCTGCGGGGTCCGCTCGAGTGCCCAGGCATACCAGGCAGGCAGGTGAAACCGATGCGCCGGGCCGAGATCGGCACCGTGCCAGCGGGGGTGCGGACGATCGGAAAGGAAGTTGAAAGTCAGACCGATGTCACACGATTGCCATGCGGTATGCAGAATGGTCTCGGCAAGTGGCTGCTCCATGGTATTGAGCGTGCCTGAGACGACGACCCAATCAAATCGATCTGGACTGGTCCAGTTGTCCGAGAGGTCGCACTGCTCGAAACACGCCCACGTCGGTGTCATGGATCCGGCGCGATCGATCTGCTCGACCATCGCGTCAAGCCCCACGTAGCGAGCAGGCTGCTCTCTCCGCGATTCCAGCCAATGTGCCAACGCCCCGTCGCCGCATCCCAAGTCCAGAAGATGCAGGCCGGCGAAGCCCCCTGCCATGTCACTCATCACACCGAACCGCAACGCCTGTGTCTGCGGAGATCCCCACAGCGTGGCCGCAAAGCCGGGGCCATGTTCGGCCACTGCCGCGTGGTACGCATCGAGGTGCGATTGGTCCGGCACCTACAAGCCCATGTGCCTCTTGAAGGCCGACAGCACTGTTTGGGGGCCAACGTAACTGCCCTTCTCGTAACTCCCCTTGACCACCTCATCCTCACCATCGAGCCAGACAAGATTGGGAATTCCCCTCGCACCGTACTTTTTCTTGATACCACTGGTATCCCGCCGCTCATACGGAACCGCTGGGAAGGGCATCTTGTAGTCCTTGAGATACTGCGTCAACTCGCTCTTCGCTCGATCGCTGCTGACCACGATGACCAAGAAATCGCGTTTTCCGGCGTACTCGTTGTAGAAGTCAACGAGTTTCGGCGTGAAGATCCTGCAAGGCCCACACCACTTGGCGGTGAAGTACAGCAGTACATCCGGATTGTCCGAGAGAATGGCTGATGGGATCTGCTTGCCCTGCATGTCTACCAGATCCGGCCCGATCATTTCGATCAATTTCGTGTGGTATGAACCCTCCTTCGGAAGTTCGGAGAGTTCCGGAGGCGTCGGTTTTTCGATCGGGCGTTCAAAGGCGGCGATAGCGCACTCGGTCATCGCAAATGTATCGGGGGGGAACGCCTGTTCGTGACCTTCCGTAAGCGTCATCGCCACAGTACCGGCAATCGACTGTTCTTCGATGGAGTGTGGCAGTACGATCGAGCCGCTCGGCTTCCAGTCGGCATACTTCCGCTCAACCGTAATGAGTCGACCGGACTCGCCAGGACGCGTGAATTCAAATCGGCCGAGCAGACCGGTTTCCACATCGAAATACGCATACCATGTTCGCCCCGCATGTGGCACCAGAATGACCCGCCAATGCGGACGGTCCAGCACCTGCACTTCGCTGGAAACAGTGGATATTCGCACGTACTTCTCGAGGTGAAGCCATGCAGTCGGATCATGTTCCATCCGCAACTGCACGCCTACGAGGTCGGGCGCTCGGTAACAGATCCCGGTTGCAGCCTCAAGCCAGGTCTTGGTTCCATTTGAGCCCTGTGCTTCATGCCAGTCTGAGCCGTTCATGGTCATATCGAGCGTAAACGCACCACCCGGCTCGGCTTTGACCTGCATCAGGCCCGCATCTTCGCCGATGGTCCATGTGTAGTGGCGTTCCAGTCCAGCCAAGGACTGATACGCGGCCTCTCCACCGGTCGCGTTCACGAAAGCGTCCACAACGGTCTGCACAGAAGGCATCTCTGGCTTGTCGGACTCGGCGGCCGGAGTTGCAGAAGGTGTTCCCTTGGGTTTGGCCGCTGGAGCCGGCCCGCCAAGCTGGGCGGCAGCCGAAGCCGTGACCAGAAGAGCGCAACACAAGATCAAAGCATGACGCATCTGATGGTTCCTTTTGTAACACCCACAGTCTAGTCTGTCCATCACCATGCGCGTCCACCAAGTTCCCCGAAACGCCACCCTCTGATCAGGACCCCCTTCCCATGCGAGAGAAATCAGAAACCGCCTTCCGAACCATGTACAAAGCCATCCTTGAGCCTGAATCGCTCGATATCAAGACCAAAGAGTTGATGGCGATCGTGGCTGCCGTTAGCCGCCTGTGCGAACATTGCCTGCACCACCACGTGCCACTGGCCCACAAAAACGGTGCGACCCGCGAAGAGATCCTTGAAACCCTCGACGTCGCCGTCCTCATGGGCGGCGGACCCGCCCACGCCTTCAGCAAGATCGCGCTGAAACTCTACGATGAGGCTGCGGCGAACTAGAACGAGAACCGGAAGTCGGGACCCTCACCCCGACTTTCGACTTCCGCCCCTACTGGGTCCATCCAGCCAGCACCGCGAGCAGATCATCGGTCCCGACGATGCCGTCGCCGTTGAGGTCGGCGTTGCAGGGCGGGTCGCACGGGCCCCACGCTGAGATCACTGCAAGCACGTCATCTGTGTTGACGACACCATCGCCGTTGACATCGCCGTTTGAAGATTCGACCGGACGAAGCACCGCTGCGTGATTGTCCTGATCATCCCAGGCCAGCGAGGTGGCGATCCAGCCCTGCTCGTTGACACCGCGACAGGTCGGGAATCCCGCTCCATCGACGTTGTTGATGACGAGGTCTTCGAGCAGCACGAACTCGCCGTCGATCCAGGCGCAGGCATGGTCGGTCGTCGTGCCGGACACCGCAGGCGGTACCCACGCCTTGCCGACGATCCAGCCGGACTCGTTGATGCCATAGGCGAAGGTCTCCCATCCGCTGGGCTCACCGAGGTACTCCATGCCGCCTTCGAGTGACCATTTCAACGCGTGATAGGTGCCGTCTTCGTTGGCACCCCATCCGCAGACATTCCGCTGCTCGTTGATGTCCGTCGCTTGCGCGCCGCCGCCTTCTGGTGCTTCCAGTTCGATTATGTTGTCGATATTGCCGTTGGGGATGACGAACCCGCGCATCTTGCCGGACTCCAACCGCGAAAACCCGACCACATCGTTCAGTTCGTTGACCGCCAGACACTGGGAGTCGTTTCCACCGAAGGTCGGAACTTCCAGCATCTCTCCATTGATCCAGATGCATCCACGCAGGTTGTGGGGCACACTGCCAACAAGGCCGACTACCGTTCCCGAGTCGTTGATGTCCTTGCCCTGACCGTAGTCACCGACGGCCCAGGTCGGAACACCGAGATCAACGGTTCCACCCTCAAGTGTCCACTTGTAGGGATGAAACGCGTTCCCGCTGGCTGAATTGGCATATCCAACGACGTGACCATGACCGTTCATCGCGAAACCCCAACTGTTGCCACCGGCGGGCGCATTGAGCGGCGGAATGTTGTGCATCGTCTGGCCGTCCCAGTAGAAGGCGTGCTGGTTGAGACCGTTGGGCGCCGTCCCCTGCCCACAGGCTGTATCAACCTCGCTGATATCGTGAGCGCCGCACGGGCCGGTGCCGAAGGTGCCGATGTCGATGATCTCGAACTGTGGGACTGTCAGAATGCTCGTCACTGTGGTCAGGCCGACGAAGGTGCTGATGATCATTGCAATCATCCTCTCTGCTTGGGTTTGAGACGAACGAAGCCCCCGCCAGTCTCCAAGGCGAGATCATGCAATCCCATCCGCAAATTTCAGTTTCAGCCTTCTCAGGGCACATTAACCCCCCGACGAGAGCCCCGCCTTGGCATGCCTGATCGAATCTGTCGAGTAGGTGATTACCGCCGCCCAGATGAAGGCGAAAGCAATCATCTGCTCCACTCCGAATGCCTCATTGAACAGAAGCACCGCCATGAGAAGCTGTCCGGTCGGCGCGATGTACTGAAGCAGACCAACGGTGGTGAGTCTCAGACGCTTGGTACATCCTGCAAAGAGAACAAGTGGGATAATGGTGACGATGCCGCCGAGCAGCAGCAGCGTCGTAATCCACCACGGACCGGCGAGCACAGCGCTGCCATACTCAGCCGCGTCCATGTACAGAAGCAGAAGCATGAACGGAAACAGCAGCAGCATCTCGACTGCCAAGCCCGGCGCAGCAGCGGCATTCACGAGTTTGCGCATAAGGCCGTACAAGCCGAAGGACCCGGCCAGCGTCAGCGATATCCATGGCACGCCACCGAGCCGCCATGCCAATACACCCACGCCGACGGTGGCAAGTACGATCGCCACCCACTGCGCCGACCGCATCCGCTCGCCGAGAAAGACCATGCCCAACGCAACCGAGAACAACGGATTGATGTAGTAGCCCAGGCTCGCTTCACTGAGACGGTTGTCCACGACCGCCCACATGAAGACCACCCAGTTGATCGCAATGAGCACCGCCGATACCGCAAGCACGCCAAGCACCCGCGGGCTCCGAAGCGCCACCCACCACTCCGGCAGCCTTCGAGTACCCCACAGCAGCAGCCACAACGCTGGCAGTCCCGAGAGCACTCGCCACGCGAGCAACTCGCCGATCGGCACCTCGTCGAGAATCCGGTAGTAGAGCGGCGTGATCGTCGCCCAGAACCCGAACCCGCCAATCGCCATGAGAACCCCAGCCGTCGCCCGAGCCGGTTGGGTTGGAGGGGTCCCTTCCAAAGTGCGGGGAGGATATCGTGCCGTGAATGACAGCACCGCTCACCCAAGGCGTTCGGATCCACCCGCCCGCCATCGGCCTCGGCACCATCTGTGAACCGATTCTGCGGAGCCTTCCGGAGTGGTTCGGCATCGAGGCCAGCGTCGTTGACTACGTGAAGGCAATCGAGCGAATGCCGACCGTCTTGGCGAGCCAGAACGATCAGCCGATCGGTTTCATGACGCTGGAGTGCCATTTTCCGACGTCGGCCGAGCTTCATGTACTGGGCATCCAACGGCAGTGGCACCGACACGGGATTGGTGCCGCGATGCTCGCTGCAACCGAGGAGTACGCCCGAAGCCAGCGCGTTCGCTTCCTACAGGTCAAGACGCTCTCGCCCCGGCGGGAGGACGACAACTACGCGGGAACGAGACGCTGGTACGAGGCCATGGGCTTTGAGCCCCTCACCGAGTTCCTCACGCTGTGGGACGAAGCGAACCCGTGCCTCCAGATGATCAAAGTGCTGTAGCGAGACCGGGCAAGAAACCACGCCGGGGACACGTGTGCGGCGGCGCCGAGGCAAGCCGTGGGTCTTCCGGCGGAGATCGGCACGAATGCCGATCAGCCCCAGTGGATGATGAGCATCAGCAAGTCGTCGACATGCTCGAAGTGATCACCATGTGGAACAGCACCAACTCGCTCTATGACCTCGATGCCAGCGGCACCGTGGACGTCAGCGACCTGCTCCGCGTGCTCGGCGACTTCGGTATCTGATCTGATCTGTGTATCCCCCCTGCCTGCACGGGCGGTGGTCTGCCACGAATGCAGATCACCGCCCTGCTGCATGATGGGGTCGGGTATCGCCTCAGGGTGATGAGGCACTCGCGCGGAATTCTTGGACACCCACCGTGCGGAATTCTTGGACACCCACCGAATCTCTCCCAAAAAACCCGGTTTGGGGTCAGGTTTGGTGGGTGTCCGCAATTCCCTCGCAATTCCCTCAGATATCGATGTTCTAGGAGAGATTTGGTGGGTGTCCGGTGATGCCCGGGAGGCGGGACCAACCCGCGATGTTTGGCATCGATGCGTTTTGGCAGTGGATTCAGTCGTGCGTATAGCGTAGGCTATTGTCCATGGATGCCCTCCGACATACCATTCAAGCGCATTCGCAAGCGGTTGGAGCATGCAGGGTGGCGGTTGGATCGGATTCGTGGATCACATCATGTGTTTACGCATCCAGGGTGCACGCCGATTGTGATTCCGGTGCATGGCGGAAAGGTCAAGGCTGGCTATGAGCGACAAATCAAGAAACGACTTGGCGAAGAGTGAGTTGGAGCGACCGTTCTCCGACCATGACCTTGCTGCGGCTCGGGCGCACGCCGGGCACTTTGGCATCGTCGTCGAACAAGATGAGCAATGGTGGTACGGCCGCAGCGTCGAGATGCCAGGGGTGATGGGGGATGGACGGACTCCCCAAGCGGCCATTGCGGCGACCAGATCGGCGGTCATCACCGCCATTGCAACGATGCTGGAGATGGACGAAGTTCCGCCCGCCCCAGCCCGCCTCGGGGCTCGTACCGAGCAAGTCAACGTGCGACTGAGCGCGGATGAACGGCTGCGGATCGAGGCGCTGGCGAGGCAAGGTGGATTCAAGGGGATGGGGGACTACATGCGTGTCATGGGGTTGGGCGGTCAATAGGCAATTCGCTCCCATGCCCGCTGGGCATCGGTCGTTCCTGTCATATTCGAGTGGCGGAGATGTTTGCCAAGTCTCCGAAAGGGAAAAGCATTACCCGCCCTGCAGCACCGGCCCCTGAGCGGCTGATTGGAACGCGCTCGGCAATGCCAGCAGATCATTGTGGATGCAGCGCCAGTCTTGAGTGAGGTCGATCGATTGGACGCGAACCTCCTGCCCGTGCATGTCATATCGCAAACTGAAGTGCTCTTTGACAGTGGGGTACAGCAGAATGCCGTCGACTTGCATGTCGCTCTCGAACCGCAGATCAAGATTCTGCATACTGAGGAATCCGCGGCGTCCATCCAATGGACAGGTGGCGACGACCGGATGGGCTCGGAAACTTGCGCACGGTGTGGACTCGAAATGCGTACAGACGCATTGTCGGCCAACGCCTCTGCTGGATTGCTACGGAGTCGTCGCGCTGATGAGGCACTGGTAATCGTCGCCGCCGGGTCCGGGTGGATCGTTGTCTACGAAAGCGCACACGTACATCCGCCAGCGGCCGTCATGCAGTTGGACCACCACCGGGTCGTGGAGCGATCGCACCGCAAGATCCGGAACATCGGACGGCTGCAATCGGTAGCCGTCCTCCTGCGTGAACGACGTGAGATCGTCATTGGAGATGAAGGTGGCAATCAGCCCCTCCCTCATCACAAACAACCGAATGCGACATCCTGCAAGCCGCGTGGGCGACTGATCGACCCACGAGTTGTTCGTCCCGCCGTCATCGGAATCACCAAGGACATCACCATGCTGAAACTCGAAGGTCCAGCCGTTGTCGGTTGAATACGCGCGCCGAATGTTGTTGAGTCCCCACATGTCTCCGATATACAAAAGCACAACGCCGCCCTGCGTATCGGAAAACGCCCGATAGATGCCCATCGATCCGTTGTCCTCCGGCTGAATCTCGTACCGGATGCCTTCGTCCATGATGTACTGCACCCCATCAGTTGAAGAGGAACTCCGCAGCACCTGATCATCCATGCTCCAGAGGTACATCCTCCACGTGCCATCGGGCAGCAGCGTCGCCCGAGAATCGTATTCGTGCGACGTCTCGGGATCTCCCTCGGGGAAGTTGAGTCCGTCTTCAGACACTGATACGCGTCGCTGCCCAGGCTGCGTGGTCTTGTCGTTGTAGTAGAGGTACACACTGCCATCCGGCGCCACACCGGCGGCGGGCTCCGCCGCATGCATCATGCGGATTCCATCGTCAAGAACGAAGGTCAGTTCATCTGTACTGCAGTCGCCCCACTGCTCGACCAGTGCCAGTAAATCGTCCACCCCAATCTGAAAGTCGCGATCGATATCTGCCGCCCGGCACCACTGGCCCTGCCCCCACTGCTCCAACATGAGCAGCAGATCATCGGTCGTGATGGCGCCGCTTCCGTCGAGGTCGGCGGTACACGGCGGCGTCGCGCCCGATTGGGTTGTTGCCACCATGATGGTGCCGAGAAGAAGGGTGGATTGAAGAATTGGTCTCATTGAGTCATGTCCAGTACGCCAGAAGAATGAGGATGTCGTCGGTACCAACCGCGCCGTCTTCGTTGACATCGCCCGGGTGCTTGATGTCAGCCGAGAGGATGTCATGCCACCACCCTACGCCACAGAAAGGGGGTTCACCCCCTCGAAAAACCAAAATAGGCCAGGAGAACGCCCCTGTCAGCCGCCTGGCATCCACGCCGCTCAGTCCCGCGGGCCGAAGGACAACCTCGCCTGATCGATGTCAGGGTACATCCCAAAGACGCGATCGAGCCGCATCATGCTCAGCACCTGCATCACGACGCCGGAGACACCGCACAACTTGACCTCGCCACCCTGCTTGGCCACACGGGCGTGCAGGCGAATCAAGGCGCCGAGGCCGACACTGGAGATGTGGGTGAGATTGGAGCAGTCGATGATGAGCCTGTTGATGCCGCCGCCTGCGATGGCCTCGACTTCCTTGATAAAGGCGGCGGCGTTGGTCGCATCCAGACCACCGTCGGCGCGAAGGACCATCATGTCGCCGTCGATCTCCTCGGGGATGAACTCCATCAGAAGGCCTCCTCCGCTCGCTTCTTGGCCTCATCGAGTACCTGCTGGCACTTGGTGAGCCGCGACTGCACCGCCGGGGAGGCTATCGCTGCCTTCACTCTCGCGTTGATCTGGCGAGCGGCTGTGTCCACATGATGACGCCCGGCATGGAGCCCCGCTTCCGACTCAAGGAGCACTCGCATGGCATCGGGGCAACCGCCTCGAACCGCCTCGTCAAGGGCGGTCCAGTGCGCCTTCGTAATGCCTACGGACGTCCCCACTGCGAGCAGTTGCTTCATCACGTCCGCATGGCAGTGCCTCGCCGCCTCCTGCATCGGGGACCAGCCGTTCGCTGCGGTTGCATTTGGGTCCGCCTTGTGATCGAGCAGCAGCGTGATGCACGAAGTACACCCACTGCGGGCTGCGGCCATGAGCGCCGTCCAACCGTGCACCGTTGCGCGGTCCGCCTTGCTGCCCGCATCAAGCAGGAGCCCGAGACACTCGGTGTGTCCGCGGAGCGCCGCGAAGTACACGCCGTCATGGCCCGCATGGTCCGTCGCGAGCAGATCGGGATCGGCATCAAGAAGTTTCCGAAGAACCGCAGCCGAACCCCACCACGCGGCCGCCATGAGTGGCGTCACGCCATCGACCGTGGCCGCGTGTGGATCGGCGCCGCGTTCGATCATCACGCAGGCAACCGATGGACACCCGCCTTGGCATGCAGCGAGCAGCGGCGTCACTCCACCTGCGCCGCGGCGAATCTCGACCGATGCTCCGCGCCGGACAAGCGTCCTGGTCACATCGACGCTGCAGGAGAGCGCGGCATTCCAAATTGGAGGCCGCGTACCAGCCGGCCCATTTGGAAGCGCCCCGGCCTCGAGAAGAAGATCCACAGTCGCCACATCGCCGCGGGCAGCCGCCATGCCCAGCGGACTGGTCCGAAGACCGCCCTGCAGCATCGGTCCCATTTCATTCGGGTTGCCGCCCTCACGAAGGATGTGAGCGGCCGCCGCCACGTCCCGCTTGGCAACGGCGAGAAGCAACTCGCTGACACCGCCCTTATCCGCGAAGCTCGCAATCCAGCGGGCAGTCGGCAGCCTGAGGCCCGGGACCTCCGCGGGTGGTGCCGCCGCCACGGTCGCCTTGCAGGCCAAGGCCGCCAGCCCCAGTCCCCCAAGCCAACTCAGTCCCAACCTCGGCACGGAATTACTCCTGAAATAAGGCCTTTTTCGTAGCCCTGGGCGGCTCATGGGGCAGTCTACAGAGTCCCCCTGAAACATCCCGCTCAAAGGCTGCATTGTCTGCCTTGGAGGTCCCCGAATGCCGCATCTCAGGCCAGCCAGCGACAATACGAATACCACCCACTCGGATGACGCCGAACGGACGCTCGCCAGGGTGTGGCCGGTCGTGTCGATCCATTGGGTCGATGCCGAGGCCCGTGGTGGCCCTGGATGGGAAGATCCTGAGGACATGGTGGAATTCGCGCTGCGACCGCTTGCCACGGTGCACACGGTTGGGCTGCTGATTCACGAGTGCGAGCAGTTCATAGCAGTCACCGATTCCCGGGCCCCGGATCAGGTTGGCGCGGTGCAGAAGATCCCGAAGGCATGGATTACTTCGGTGGAATTCATGGTGCCCGCGGAGGAAGAAAAAGTACCCCCGACGCTGCCGATGGATGGATCTCGCGCCGGGTGACCGTGGAGCCGTCGGGGGAGCGGAAGAACAGAGCGACTGAACAGCAGACAACGCGTCATTCGCGAAGAATGTACATGTATTTGGTTGCGGATCAAGACGCGATCTTCCCGCCCGCCTTCGGCGAATGCCTTTCCCACCTCATACGGGGAAAAAGAAACACCACCGACCAAAAACGCAAGGACGAGTCCTGACGGACTCGTCCTTGCTTCTTCTCTCCTCCCCCGAGTGACGGGGGTCCCCCCACACTCGAGATTGTCGCTGACTGTTCGACCGGGTCGGAGCCGGGCCGATCGTCGTTGCAGTGTCTTTCGACTCCTGCGATGATCGGCGCTCGCGGTGATCTCGGCAGGCGACCCTGCCTTACCCGGTGCACATCGGGCGTGTCGGTATCCTTGGAATGGCTGCGTCTCCCCTCGCGATGCCTCGCTTCCTGGGGATGTCTTGCATGTACGCTCCATTCCCTTTGAGCGATGCCTCTGTGTGACCTGACATTCGGTGCTCCCGTGCCTCCCGTCGGCTGCACGGATCTCAGGTCGCTCGGCACCAGATCCTCCTCGCGGTCTTGGCAAGACTTCCACAGACCTTGACGCTGCACACGAGTGTGCGTTGCCCGACCCACGTCCGGTGTGGGCCATCGGTCTGCTGCTCGACTTGGTCGCGTGAGGTGGTTCGCAGCATCTTTTTGCTCAGGCCGCCGGAACCGCCGGCCTGGGCAAATCATGCTGCCCTCAAACTCCTCGTCCTCTGCTTGCTTCGTCTCGTGCAGGACACGATTCGATCTTCGCATGGCGAGGTTTGGACTGTCACAATCATCGGCTCACGTGCTCGCTGCCACATGCTTTTTAGGGCGTGGGCATCGTGCTCGCTTTCTTGAGTCGTTGATCCGTTGCTGGTGGTCACCAATGTCGCCTTCCCGCTTTCGCGGGCATGTACCGAAGCACGAGTGCCGAAGCACTCCTCGGGAGCATTGGTCCTGCCGGTAACCATCCGGTTCTGCAGTGCATCCCACGGTTTCTCCGCGGTTTGCCCGAATGTGACTGTGAAGAACG